>JANQLI010000111.1 GCA_028280675.1 Alphaproteobacteria bacterium | reverse complement strand
TTCCGGGCAATATCCCAACAACTATCATTTCTATTTACCGCGTCTTTGCAATCACTGCACCAATCCGGCCTGCCTCGAAGCTTGCCCTGTACGGGCGATTTATAAGCGCGAGCAAGATGGTATTGTCTTAGTCGATCAAGAAAAGTGCCGTGGCTTGCGTCAATGCAACCGCGCCTGCCCGTATGACAAAGTGTATTTCAACCAAGTGACAAAAACATCGCAGAAATGCATTTTCTGTTTCCCGCGTATGGAGCAAGGTGTTGCGCCGGCCTGTGCCCGGCAATGCCCTGGCCGTTTGCGGTTTGTCGGCTTTATGGAAGATAAAGGCGGGCCGATTGATCTCTTGGTCAATAAATGGAAAGTCGCGTTGCCGCTGCATCCGGAATATGGCACCGAGCCGAATGTGTTTTACGTGCCGCCAATTTTGCCCCCCACCTTTGACGAGAATGGCGACCTTTCCGATGAGCCGCGCGTGCCGCTATCTTATTTGCAATATCTCTTTGGCCCAGAGGTTGAGCAAGCGCTGGAGACGATCCAGGCCGAGATGGACAAAAAGAAAGACGGCCAAGAGTCCGAACTGATGGACCTTTTGATCGCCAAAGATTGGAAATCCTTGTTTAAAATCCCTGATGTGCAGGTTTACTGATGACAACTGTAGAAGAGACCACACCACCGTCAGCCAGTGCGGGCGCGCCCTCTGATCCCAGCGATATGGCAAGCTCGCGCCGTAACTTGATCATGCTGACGCTGATCTTATCGACTGTGCTGGCGGCGCTGGACTCCAGCTTTGTGCCGATTGCGGCGGCGGACATGATCGATAAGCTGAGCACCAGCACGTCGATGGTGGTTTGGGTGGCGCTTGGCTATTTGATTGCCGCCACGGGCCCCATGCTGTTTTTCTCGCGTCTTGGCGAAACCCAAGGGCAAATTCGTCTCTTTCAAATCGGCACCATTCTTTACGCTACCTGTATGTCGCTCTGTGCCTTCGCGCCTGACATCACCACGCTGGTGATCTTACGGATTTTCCAAGGCCTCGGCATGGCCATGTTCCTACCGATGACATTTGGCATTGCGGCGCAGATTTACCCCACCAATGAACGCGGCAAAGCGCTTGGTATTTTGCAAATGGCCAATGCGCTTGGCTTTGTGGGCGGGCCTGTGTTCGCCGGTTTCTTATTGGATGCCTTTGACTGGACCGCGATTTTCTGGGCGCGCATTCCGTTTGCGGTGATTGCGGTGTTGGTGGCCGTGTTCGTGTTTGGCAAGAAGTCATCGCTCGTGCCGCTAAAAGACAAAATGCATATGGATAGTTGGGGCGCCATCTTCATGACCATTGGTTTCTTTGGCGTGCTGTTTGGTCTCAATCGCTTGCCTGTGGAAGACAATCACCTTGAAATGTCGGTGTGGCTGATCCTCTTTGCTGGGATCGTGGCCTTCTGGCTCTTTATGCGTCAGGAACGGCAAAGTCCGAACCCGCTTGTTGACTTCACCCTGTTTCAAGAAAGCCGCCAATTTACAATGGCGTCAGTGGCCTTTGCCGCTCTCTTCGCCAGCTTCCCGGTGCATCTCTTTATCTATCCGCTTGTGTTGCAAGCTGGCCTCGAAATCCGCGCATGGGATGTCGGCCTATATATGTGTTCATCGGCGTTGGTCACAGCCTTCTTAAGTCCGCAAATCGGCAAATATGCCGATAAGTTTGGCGCGCAAAATTTCTGTTTCCTCGGCACCGTCACCTTGATCATCGGTTATCTCAGCATGTTGTTGATCGATATGGACTCAGGGCCCCTTGAATTCATTCTGCCGATGGTCATCATCGGTGCGGGGACGGGCCTGTTCTTTGCGCCGAACAATTCGATCATTATCAATTCTGTCCCGCCGGAGCGCGCCAGCTTGGCGTCTGGCCTGATTGGCACCTTGCGCCAATCAGGCTATGCGGTTGGTTATGCGGTCATCGCCTCGTTGTTTACGGCGGTGCAAGATTTGTATGAATCCGAGCTTGCGTATTTCACGCTTGGTGTTTTACCGGAGGACGCCGCCGATCAAGTGGCCGATCTTTATGAAAAGGGCAGTATTTGGTCGCCGGAAATTTTGATCTATGTGTTCCAGATCACGATCATTATTTGTACGGCTATTCTGATTTTAGTTCTGATTAACTCACTACCGAGGTTGAAAATGGAGCGTATTCACCATTTTGGCGCAGTTGCCGCCACCCTAGTTGTCGCTGTGTTGGGAACAGCAACCTTTGTCGGCGCATCGACGTTGACCCCAGGCGGGGCGACCGGAGAACGCGCGCTATCAAACTGGCGGACCTATGATGACGTGAAAGCCTTTGGCATGAGCAGCCAAAGTGTTGCGATTCAAGTCGCAGAGGCGGATATAACCGGCGAATATGATGGGTCCGTTGTGTTTTATGATTATTGTTCCGCCTGCCATGGCGAAGATGGCTTGGGCATTGAAGAACTTGGTGTCGATTTGGTGAACAGTGATTATGTTGCATCGAAAAGCAATGAGGAACTCAATGCGTTCTTGAAAGTGGGCCGGTTAGAAACAGATCCCGAATCGAAAATGGGACAATTGATGCCTGAGTTTAGTTATTTGGAAGAAGGCGAGCTGTCTGCCGTCGTTGACTATTTGCGTGGACTCAACCAGCCATAAACAAGAGACGTCTCAAAAGCCGCCCTGCGTGATCATCGCAGGCGGTCAATCGCGCCGCATGGCTGGCCGGGAGAAATGCTTACTAAACTTAGGCGATCGTTCCCTTTTGCAACACGTCATTGATCGCGTGCAGCCGCAAGTTTCAACATTGGCTTTGAATGCTAATGGCGACCCTGAACGCTTTGCGCCGTATGGTCTTCCGGTGTTGCCTGACTTTATGGACGGGTTTCTCGGGCCTTTGGCAGGGATTGTCACTGCGTTGCGGTGGGTGCAGAAACATGCTGATCATGCCCCTTGGACCATGATGGTCAGTTCCGACACGCCCTTTCTTCCGCTGACACTTGTGCAAGACTTAAAAACCGCTGCGGGTCAAGCGGATCATGCGTCTGTGGTGACCCCCGTTTCAAATGGGCAGCGCCATTCTCTTTGCGGTTTGTGGCGCACCGATCAAGCCGATGCACTGGAAAAAGCTGTCCGAGAGGGAGGCGTGCGTGCGATAAAGGACTGGCTTTCGGACGCAGACATTGTAGACGTGGATTATGGACGCTTTGAGAGAGATCCCTTCTTCAACATCAATACGTCCGAAGATCTGCGCATGGCGCACGATTTTCTCTCATAGAGGATATGCGTATGATTGTGATCGGCATTGTCGGCTGGAAGAATAGCGGCAAGACCACTCTTGCCGCAAAATTGATTGCCGAGCTGACAAAACGCGGGCGCTCTGTCTCCACGATCAAGCATACGCATCATGCGGTGAACCTTGATCAGCCAGGCAAAGACACCTATCAGCATGCCCAAGCGGGCGCTGAAGAAGTGATGCTGGCCTCTGCATCCCGTTGGGCGTTGATGCGGGAATTGCGCGACGCGGAAGAGCCGACATTGGATGATTTTCTTGCGCGTCTCAATCCCGTTGATATTGTGATCATTGAGGGCTTTAAATCCTGGCCTCATCCGAAGATCGAAATTCACCGTGAGGTGAGTGGCGGCGCATTACTCTGCCGTGAGGATCCGAATATTATTGCGTTGGCGAGTGATACAACGCACAACGACGTCGCCCTTCCGCAATTCGGTGTCGATGACATTGCTGCCCTTGCAGACTTTGTGGACGCGCGTTTGTAAAGAGGAGAATGCGATATGGCTGCATACATTGTTGCGATTTGCGCTATCACAAACCCGAATGACGATCTGCAAAAATATATTGCGGCCTCGGAGGAATTGATTCGTCAGCATGGTGGGGAATATATCGTACGCGGCCCCGCAGAGACGATCTATGAAGGCGAGGCGTTCAACGGCACGTCATTGGTGATCACGAAATTCAATGATATGGCGGCCCTGAAGGGCTTTATCGAATCCGACGTCTATCAAAAAAATGTTGCGCCCTTGCGCGCAGGCACGGGTCTCTACGACATCGCCTGTTTTAATGACACGGCATCTTAAAAAGGAAAAGACATATGAAAACCTGGCAATTATCCGCATTTGGCCTTGAGAATTTAAATCTCACAGAAACAGAAAAACCCGAAGCGGGTCCGGGGCAGGTTTTGGTGCAGTTTAAAGCCGCGAGCATCAATTACCGCGATATTTTGGTTGCGAATGGCCTTTACAATCCAAACATCGAACTGCCTCTTATACCGGTATCCGACGGTGCAGGCGATGTGGTGGCCGTGGGCGAAGGCGTGACCTCGCTTGCAGTTGGCGACAAAGTGGTCCCGTTCTTCTTTCCGATGTGGGATGACGGTCTTGGCACATGGGCGAAACGCGGCGTTAGCATGGGCTGTGAGATGCCTGGTGTGTTGCGCGAGTTTGGCGCCTATGACGCGGGCCATGTGATCAAAGTTCCAGATTATTTAACTTACGAAGAAGCCGCCTGTCTGCCAATTGCTGGCTTAACCGCATGGAGCGCACTCACCACATGGTGCGGTGTCAAAGAGGGCGATACGGTTTTGGCGCAAGGCACAGGCGGGGTCTCTCTTTTTGTGGTGCAGTTTGCCAAAGCCATGGGCGCGACAGTTATTGCGACATCAAGTTCGGACGAGAAGCTCGCCCGCGTTAAAGCGTTGGGGGCAGATCACCTGATCAATTATAAAGAAACACCGGAATGGGGCGCCAAAGCGGCTGAGCTGAGCGGTGGCGGCGTCAACGCCATTGTGGAAGTCGGCGGCGCAGGCACGCTGGCGCAATCCATCGCGGCGTGCGGTGTGGGCGGTCAGATTTCCATCATTGGCAATTTGGCGGGTGTCACAACCGAATTTGAGATCCTGCCCGTGGTTGGCAAGAATATTTCGATCCATGGGCAAACCTGCGGCAACCATGCCGATCAAAAAGCCATGCAGGCCTTTATGGACCAGCATCAGATCAAGCCTGTTGTCGATAAAGTCTTCCCCTTTGCGGAAGCCGATAAAGCGCTTGGCGCCATCCTGCAAGGCCAGCATTTCGGTAAAATTGTCGTGCGTTACTAAGTTCATGCATTGCCATAGCGCGGAAGTGACGCGCGGATAGCTTGTCAGCGCCTTGGTCTCTGCCTACTCTTTTCCTGAGAGAAAATGAGGGAGAGCAGTTATGGCATTGAGTGCAATCACCAACAGTGTGACGTCGCGGCGCGGCGTGTTGCAAACAGGCGCAGGGCTCGGTCTTGGCGCTTTGATGCAAGGGTCATTGTCGTCTGTGGCGCAGGCCAGCGGCCATGGCAGCGGCAGTATCGATTATCTGGAGCCCCGCGACAATCTCTATGCCTTTGGCAAGATGTGGGGCACTTATGGCGACAAACCGGTCTATACTGCGTGGCAAGGGATTTTGTTTGCCTCGGTCGGCACAAAAAAACTTCGCCCCCTTTTCGGCTATACCGGGTTTGGCAATGCGCAATGTAAAATTACCGATGAAGGATATTTGCGTGTGCGTGCAAAAGAAGGCAATTTCTTTACCGATTTAGCCACAGGTGACGTGCTCGAATCTTGGTATAATCCCTATACAGAAGAAAATGTCGAAGTGTTCCAGTTCATGAATGACCGGGTGCGCGGCGAATTGAACTTTGACATGTTCGTTATCGAGCATGGCACGGGCGACGATCCCGTGACCATCACCAATGAAGCAACAGCGCGCCGCCGCCCGGATGGATCGATCCCTTTTATTATGCCCTGGGAAACCCATGGCTCGAAAGTGTTCCTCGCTTGGGATTACCGTCATGAATACACCAATCCGGTGACGCCGGAAGGGTGGCCACGGGCCTCCACGGGGCCGCGCGTCAATCCGTCCGAACATTTTGTCTTTTATTTGCCCAAAGATGAGCTGGAAGACCGCTCGCTTCCAACGGCGCGGTTTCATGCAGGCTTCACCCGCATCTCGCCATTCTGGCCGTGGATGAAAATGGGCGGGACAGAATTTGCTGATGGTAAAATGATGGGCCGGTCTCATTCCTTCAAAGAGGACATTGAGGGCATGGACAATATCCCGCCAAAACTCTTGGCCTATATTGAAAAGAAATACCCCGATTACCTCGAACCTTGCGAGGATTGGGATGACGGCCGCCCGAAAGAGACATGGCAGGCTTATGCGGAGCAAGTGCCGCCTGAAAACCCGGATTACCAACCCTAACAGGCATGGTTAAGACAATCTGAGTGCGGCGCCTGCAATTTATCACAAATATCAAGCGGCGCTTTGACCAATTTTTCAGTCCTGCGGGCTTACACTGCTGCCTTCAACATGAACGGCAGAGTGTAGGAGCAACTCATGACACGGAATACAACGGCATTGGCACATATGAAGCTCACCCGTCTGGAGCTGGCGTTCATGGCTGCGGGTTTAGTGTTGATGTTTTTCGCCGGAGGATGGACGTTCTATACAACGCAGCAATCCATGGCTTATGAGGTCTTCACGGCAAACCGCGCCTAAGACTTAACTACTCTCCTTCTACCGTTTGGGGTTGCGCCCTGTTCGCCAGGATGCTTGCGATCGGGTGGGCGACGCCATTGACAATGACCTGTTGAATATTCATCAGATCCGCCATATCGGCCAGTAGGTCGCCATCGACAATGATGATGTCTGCTATTTTGCCAGCTTCGAGCGTCCCAAGATCGGTATCGACCCCAAGCGCTTTTGCGGCGTTGGATGTGGCGGTGCGTAAAACATCTGCTGGTGACAGTTTGGTTTTGGTAAGCAATTGTAGTTCCGCATGCAGTGCAAGACCGTAAGGGATAATCGGCGAGTCTGTGCCCGCCGCAATGTTCGCGCCTGCGTCATCAAGGACGCTCACCTCGTCGAAATGATTTTGCAGACGCTGGGTGATTGTAGTCATATTGCGGGCCATGCCAAAAGCCATCCCTTCCATCATGCGCCGTTCACGCTCGGCAAAGAGCGTTTGATACTGAGGAGCGCTGAGAAGCTGCGGGTCGTTTTTTGCGAGGAAGGCAAATCCGCCACGGGCGACAAGTGTGGGTACCACAGTCATGCCTGTGCGGCCGAGAATTTGCACCACATCATCATAAGCGCGGTTCATCTCCGACAGTTTCGGTGAAAAACCGCGCCGGGATGTGCCGCGCAGATGTTCGACACCATCGCCGCCAAAAAGCGCGGCGGGAAAATAATCATGGGCGGTGACAGGGATGCCTCTCTCATGCGCCTTTCCGATCACTCTGTTGCGATCGTCTTCGGAGAGGCGCGTATAGGTTTTGATGAAGTCATAGTCTAAGCGTGCGGCGCGCTCCATCTCGCGATCAATATCGTGCGGCGTGTTCGTCGGATGCGAGAACGCATAAAAACTGCGCGGCCCATCCAATTGCCCCCCACTGTAGAATTGCCGTGGCCCAAGGCGTCGTCCGCTTCCCCAAGATTCTTTTCGTTCAAGCGCATCATAAGGATCGACCCCAGGCTCGCGCACTGACGTCACCCCAAAGCCAAGCCAAATGCGCCCTTGCCGTTCACCAAGTCCGGTATGTTGATGGACATGCATCTCAAACAGGCCAGGCAGCACAGTCTGATCGGACGCGTCAATCACATCGACACCCACAGGATGATCCGTGTGAGGGCGGATGTCTGTGATGCGATTGCCTTCGATGACGATGTCCATGTCCGTCTGGTACGTGTCGCTCGTCCCTGTGAAGACACGGCCCGCATGGATCACGTAAGGGGTTGCGCTCTCCTGCGGCGTCCATGTGATGTCAGGCGTGATGTCGGTTGCCTCTCTACGCGTCACATCCATGCGCATGATACGGTCATGATTGAGATAGGTCAGGACGGAACCATCTCCACTCAACGCGATGCTGCTGATAAAGCCGGCGCCATCATTGAAGCGTTCTTCCTGGCCCAGCGTTTGAGTTGTGTCATCCCATGTCGCGCGCCACAGGTCCGCGCCTTTGACATAATAGACGTTCGTCCCATCCCAGAGAGGACCATTGCGGTGGCGCATGGCGAACGACTGCCCATCCGGTGCGCTGATCCATGTCACCTCTTTTGTGGCGGGATCGATCATCATGATCTGATTGGGCGCATCCCGCAGACGGGTGGTTTTGGGGTGTTGCGCTAAAAAGGTGATGTGCTGCCCATCTGACGTCCAGGCCGGGCGGCCCGGACCCCATACGATACCGGTGAGGGATGTTACGTCTCCAGTGGCGAGGTCAATCACAGCGGGGATCATTGGCCCCAAACCGTTATTGCCAGTGGATTGGTGAAAAGCGATGCGTTGTCCATCCGGCGAGAAAACCGGCATCACCGCGCCAGTGCTGAGCGAGGTCACCTTGCGCGCCTCGCCGCTTTCTATGTTATGCATCCAAATGTCCATCACGCCTGCGCGGTCCGAGACATACGCCAGAGTCGACCCGTCTGGTGACCAATCCGGATCAAGGTCCATAAATGGATCATCAGTGAGTTGCGTCAGCGTTCCCGCTTCGTCTTGCAGCCATAAATCGCCCAGGGCGGTAAAGGCGATGTGCGTGCCGTCCGGACTCACAACGGGCCCAAGGATGCCTTTGACCTGGCGTGCGCGTGCCGTGAAGTCATGTTGTTTTTTGGTGTAAGGCGTGCGGTCAAGACTGACTGTTGTCTCAAAAGGAATCGTATCGGCATTCAGGGTGGCGATGTTCAGTTTTTTGATTGTGCCATCGGCGGTGTAAAGAAACGTGCTGTCATCCAGCCATGGTGTGTTGAAGGGAAACACATCTTCCCCAGGCCGGTTCATGTCCAAGACTGCGGCGCTTTCCACCTCAATCAGATTCAGCGTTGCCGTTTCGTTATGGATTTGCACCACTGTCAGGCTGGCACCGTTAGGATGCCAGGACGGGGCGTGCAGCGTACCGGGTAAATCAATCTCGGCGATCACGTCCGATTGATTTGCCAAAAGCACTAACGTGCTTGTGCCTTTACCGCCTCTGACATAGGCGAGCCGTTCGCCATCCGGAGACCATGCTGGGGATGCGTTGATTGCTGTTTCGTCTGACATCTGCCGCAATGTGGTGTTCTCTGACTTTGCGGCAAGCGTCATGTCCCAAATGTCATCTTTGCCTGATCTGTCCGATGAAAAAGCAATCCGCGTTCCGTCCGGATGCCAGTCGGGTTCCCGGTCATCGTGCGGGCCAAAGGTGTGTTGTTGTGCATCTCCTTGGTCCACAGGAATGGTCCAAATATGCCAATAGCCATTATGAAATCCCTGAAAGGCGATCGATTGCCCATCGGGAGAAAATTTTGGCAGGCGCGCTTCGATCTCACGGGGGTCTGTGCGTTGGATGGCGGGGCCGCCATCGATGGGCACAAGCCAGAGTGCGCCGAGCACATCCATCACGATGGTGCCACCATCCGGCGATATATCCACACTGAAATTGGTGCCTTCTGTCAGGGTCACCTCGCGGGCTGTGGAAACATTGCCCATAACGCTGACCAAGATGACTGTCAGACTGGCGATAACATATCGGTGCATAAATCT
>JANQLI010000200.1 GCA_028280675.1 Alphaproteobacteria bacterium | reverse complement strand
GAGGAAGTGGAGCGCGGGCAGGTTCTGGCGGCGCCTGGGTCTGTGACGCCGCACACCAAGTTCATTGCGGAGGCGTATATTCTGACCAAAGATGAGGGTGGCCGTCATACGCCGTTCTTCACCAATTATCGTCCACAGTTTTACTTCCGGACGACCGATGTGACCGGTGTTGTGACATTGCCGGACGGCACGGAGATGGTGATGCCGGGGGACAATGTTGAGATGAATGTGGAGCTGATCGTGCCGATTGCGATGGAAGAGAAGCTGCGCTTTGCGATCCGCGAAGGCGGCCGCACCGTCGGCGCTGGCGTCGTCGCCAAAATCGTGGAGTAAATATAGATAAAGCGGGCCTGATCAGGGTCCGCTTTTCTCATGAAATATGACAATTGGAAGAAGTCATGCAGAACCAAAATATTCGGATACGGTTGAAAGCGTTTGATCACCGCGTTCTTGATACCTCGACCAAAGAGATCGTGAACACGGCCAAACGGACTGGTGCGCAAGTGCGTGGCCCGATTCCATTGCCAACACGGATTGAAAAATTCACGGTCTTGCGGTCTCCGCATATCGATAAAAAGAGCCGTGAGCAGTTTGAAATCCGTACACATAAACGTTTGTTGGACATTGTTGATCCAACACCACAAACCGTTGATGCCTTGATGAAGCTGGACTTGGCTGCCGGTGTTGACGTGGAAATTAAACTCTAAGGATACGATCGATGCGTTCGGGTGTAATTGCACAGAAAAAGGGAATGACCCGCTTCTATAATGAGGCAGGGGCCCATGTGCCTGTGACGGTCTTGCAATTGGAGAATTGTCAGGTTGTCGATCAAAAGACAGAAGACAAGAACGGTTACACAGCTCTGCAGCTTGGTGCCGGGACGGCGAAAGTCAAGCGCACGACCAAAGCCATGCGCGGTCATTTTGCTAAAGCCAAAGTCGAGCCGAAGAAAAAGCTGGCCGAGTTTCGTGTGTCTGCTGACAATTTGATTGAAGTGGGCGCTGAGATCACGGCCGATCACTTTGTTACGGGTCAAAAGGTTGATGCGACAGGTATTTCGATCGGGAAAGGGTTTGCCGGTGGGATGAAGCGTCACAACTTCGGTGGATTGCGCGCGTCGCATGGTGTGTCGATTTCGCACCGTTCGCATGGGTCTACTGGTCAGTGTCAGGATCCCGGTAAGGTGTTCAAAGGCAAGAAAATGGCCGGACATATGGGCGATGTGCAGGTGACCACGCAAAATCTTGAAGTTGTGAAAACCGATGTCGAGCGGGGTCTGATTTTGGTCAAAGGCGCAGTGCCTGGCTCCAAAGGCGGCTGGGTCTTTTTGCGGGATGCGGTGAAATTGCCAATGCCAGAAGATGCTCCTTTGCCAGGTGCGTTCAAAGCGCCTGGTGCTGAGGAGGAAGCTCCTGCCGAAGAGGTGGCATCTGAGGACGTTGCGGACACTGAAGAGACACCTGCAGAAGAGGCCCCGGAGGCTGCGGTTGAAGACGCGCCTGCAGAAGACGAAAAGAAGGATAGTGAGTGATGAAAGCCGATGTCACGACATTGGCGGCCAAGAAGGCTGGCACCATCGAGCTTGCGGATGCGGTTTTTGGCCTTGAGCCACGCGCTGACATCATGCACCGTATGGTGACTTATCAGCTAGCAAAGCGCCGCAGTGGTAACCACGACACGCAAACGCGTGGCGAGGTGCGTGGGACAACGAAAAAATTCGTGCGTCAAAAAGGCAGCGGTGGCGCCCGTCACGGGAACCGTAAAGTCAATATATTCCGCGGTGGTGCGAAAGCCTTTGGTCCTGTGACACGCAGTCACGCGACCAAATTGCCGAAAAAAGTTCGCGCCCTTGCATTGCGCCATGCATTGTCCGCCAAGCAAGCCGCTGGTGAGTTGATCATTTTGGAAGACGCCAAAATGAAAAAGCCAAGCACAGCAGATTTGTTGAAAGGCTTGAAAAAGCTTGGTTGGGATTCCGCGCTGATCATTGATGGTAACGAAGTGGATCTGAACTTTGCGTTGGCAAGCCGCAACATTGCCACGGTTGATGTGCTGCCAAGCCAAGGCGCCAATGTGTATGACATTTTGCGCCGCGATAAATTGGTCTTGACCAAAGCCGCTGTTGAACAATTGGAGGCGCGTTTGTCATGAACAAAGCAGACCAATATGACGTGATCCTCGGCCCTGTGATTACGGAGAAATCCACTCTGGGCTCTGAGTTCAACCAAGTGACGTTTGAAGTGCCAATGACATCCACCAAGCCACAAATTCGCAACGCTGTGGAAGGCCTCTTCAATGTGAAAGTCAAAGCCGTGAACACCGTGCGATTGCCTGGGAAGTCGAAACGCTTCCGCGGCATTGTCGGTGCGCAGCCCAGCAAGAAGAAAGCCATTGTCACATTGCATGAAGGTCATTCGATCGACATCAGTGCGCCAAAGGTGTCTTAAAAGAACAGATTTAACCAAACCCACGGATTAAGATAATGGGATTGAAGACATTTAAACCGACCTCACCAGCGCAGCGCCATTTGGTGCTGGTGGACCGTTCTGAGTTGTGGTCTGGGAAACCAGAAAAATCACTGACAGAAGGGCGCAATGAAAAAGGCGGTCGTAATAATAAAGGCCGCGTGACGGCGCGTCGCCGCGGTGGCGGCGCCAAGCGCAATTACCGCCGTGTTGATTTCAAGCGCAAGAAGTTTGATGTCGAAGCAACGGTCGAGCGTTTTGAGTATGACCCAAACCGCACCGCGTTTATTGCATTGATCAAATATGATGACGGTGAGCTGTCTTATATATTGGCACCGCAACGCCTCAGCGTTGGCGATAAAGTCATTTCGTCGGAAAAAGCGGACATTAAGCCCGGCAACGCGATGCCGATGGCGAACATTCCTGTGGGCACGATCATCCATAATATTGAGATGAAGCCTGGCAAAGGCGCACAAATCGCGCGGTCTGCCGGAACCTATGCGCAGCTCGTCGGGCGTGACCAAGGCTATGCCTTGATCCGTTTGTCCTCTGGAGAGCAACGGATGATCCGTGCGGAATGCATGGCGACGATCGGCGCGGTGTCAAACCCCGATCATGCCAATATCAAGCTTGGCAAAGCGGGCCGTAAGCGTCACATGGGGAAACGCCCGGCTGTGCGCGGTGTTGCGATGAACCCGGTTGATCACCCGCATGGTGGTGGTGAAGGGCGCACCTCTGGTGGCCGTCACCCTGTGTCGCCTTGGGGTAAGCCAACGAAGGGCAAGCGCACTCGTAGTAATAAATCGACTGATAAGTACATCCTCCGCAGCAGACATGCGCGGAAGGGTAGACGGTAAAGGAGAAGCATTGTGGCTCGTTCCGTATGGAAGGGTCCGTTTGTTGACGGATACCTTTTGAAAAAAGCCGAAGCGGCCCGGGAATCTGGGCGCAAAGATGTGATCAAAATTTGGTCGCGTCGTTCGACCATTTTGCCGCAATTCGTGGGCCTGACCTTCGGTGTGTATAACGGTCAGAAATTCATTCCTGTGCTCGTCACCGAGGATATGGTGGGGCACAAATTCGGTGAATTTTCTCCGACACGCACCTATTACGGCCATGGCGTTGATAAGAAGGCGAAGAGGAAGTAATCATGGGACAACGTTCAAATCCTCGTCGTGTGGCCGATAATGAAGCGCGCTCTGTCGTGCGCATGTTGCGGACTAGCCCCCAGAAGCTCAATCTGGTTGCGGCGTCTATCCGTGGCAAAAAAGCCGAAGACGCGCTGAACCAGCTCACCTTTTCACGCAAGCGCATCGCCAAAGATGTGAAGAAGGCGCTTGAGTCAGCCATCGCCAATGCAGAAAACAACCACAACCTTGATGTGGATGAGCTGTTTGTGGCGGAAGCCTATGTCGGGAAGAACCTGGTGATGATACGCTGGCGTCCGCGTGCGCGCGGCCGGGTGGGTAAAATTTTAAAACCCTTTAGTCAGTTGACCATTGTTGTACGTCAGAAGGAAGCCGCGTAATGGGACAGAAAGTTAATCCAATCGGTCTGCGCCTCGGCATCAACCGCACATGGGATTCGCGTTGGTATGCGACCCGTGATGAATACGGCACGCTTCTGCACGAAGACATCAAAATGCGCGAGATGCTCAGCAAAAAGTTGAAGCAAGCCGGTGTCTCAAAAATCATTATTGAGCGCCCGCATAAAAAATGCCGCGTGACAATCTATACTGCCCGTCCAGGTGTTGTGATCGGGAAAAAAGGCGCCGACATTGAAGCCTTGCGTCGTGAGCTGACGAAGTTCACGGACAGTGAAGTGCATTTGAATATTGTTGAAGTCCGTAAGCCTGAGATCGATGCAACCCTTGTTGCCGATAACATTGCGCAGCAATTGGAGCGCCGTGTGGCTTTCCGCCGCGCCATGAAACGCGCCATGCAATCGGCCATTCGTTTGGGGGCGCAAGGTATTCGGATCAACTGCGGCGGCCGTTTGGGCGGTGCGGAGATTGCACGGATGGAATGGTACCGTGAAGGGCGTGTGCCGCTTCATACATTGCGTGCAGATATTGATTACGGCGTGGCGTCTGCGCATACCGCTTACGGTGTTTGCGGTGTGAAAGTATGGATCTTCAAAGGTGAGATCATGGAGCATGACCCTATGGCCCAAGATAAACGCTCAGCACAAATGCAAGAAGGCGGCCCGAGCGGTGGCAATAAACGTGACCGCGGTGGCCCACGGAACGCTGCCTAAAACAAAGACGATTTTGAAAGTTTGAACGATGTTACAGCCGAAAAGAACAAAATTTCGGAAAGCCCATAAAGGCCGGATCAAAGGAAATGCTAAAGGCGGTACGACTTTGAACTTTGGCGGTTATGGACTGAAAGCGCAAGAACCAGAGCGTGTCACGGCACGCCAAATTGAGGCCGCGCGCCGGGCGATTACCCGTCATATGAAACGGGCCGGGCGTGTATGGATTCGCATTTTCCCAGATGTGCCAGTCAGTAAAAAACCGACCGAAGTGCGTATGGGTAAGGGGAAAGGCTCGCCGGAATTTTGGGCCGCCAAAGTGAAGCCTGGCCGGATCATGTTCGAGATTGACGGTGTGCCAGAGCCTGTTGCGCGCCGCGCACTGGAACTCGGTGCTGCGAAACTGCCGCTGAAATGCCGTGTCGTGACACGGATTGGTGGTTAAGGAGTCGAACGATGAAAGCGAATGAAGTCAGAGACCTGAGCGAAGATCAGTTAGAAGCCAAATTGATTGAACTCAAAAAAGAGCAGTTCAATCTGCGCTTTCAAAAAGCGACGGGTCAACTTGAGAATACGACGCGTGCGCGTCAAATACGGCGTGACATCGCACGTTTGCTGACCATTCAAGGTGAACGGCAAGCAACGGCTGCGAAGTCGAGCTAATTTACGAACGACGTTGAGGAGATAAAGACGTGCCGAAACGGGTTTTACAGGGTGTTGTTGTCAGCGACAAAAACGACAAGACCGTTATCGTACGTGTAGACAGAAGCTACGCGCACCCATTGTTGAAGAAAACCGTTCGTAAATCGAAACGGTATGCCGCTCATGATGCAGAGAATGCCTGCAAAGTGGGGGATCAAATTAGAATTCAGGAATGCCGCCCCATTTCAAAATCTAAGAAATGGGTGGTCCTGGGCGAACAAGGTCAAAAAGGCTAACGCGCGTTACGTCGCAGAGCCCAGTTGGAGCAAGTGTCATGATTCAGATGCAGACAAAATTGGAGGTCGCTGATAATTCCGGCGCCAAAAAAGTCCAATGCATCAAAGTTTTAGGCGGCGCAAAGCGGAAATACGCTTCTGTTGGCGACATCATTGTCGTCAGCGTGAAAGAAGCAATCCCGCGCGGCCGTGTGAAAAAAGGTGATGTGATGAAAGCGGTTGTTGTGCGCACCGCCAAAGACATCCAGCGTGCTGATGGAAGCGCCATCCGCTTTGATCGCAACGCGGCTGTTTTGATCAACAATGCCGGTGAGCCCATCGGGACACGGATCTTCGGCCCTGTGACCCGTGAATTGCGCGCCAAAAAGCATATGAAAATTATTTCATTGGCTCCGGAGGTTCTCTGATGGCTGAGAAACTTAAAGTCAAAAAAGGTGACCGCGTGATTGTTGTCACTGGAAAAGATAAAGGCAAAACAGGCGATATTTTGCGTGTTTTCTCCAAAGATAACCGTGTCCTCGTGCAAGGTGTGAATATGATTCAACGCCACACCAGACAGACACAAACAACACAAGGCGGCATTATTGCGAAAGAGGCGCCCATTGATATTTCCAATGTGGCCCATGTCGATCCCAAAGATAACAAAGCAACGAAAGTTGGCTTTAAGACTCTTGAGGATGGCCGCAAAGTGCGTTTCGCCAAGCGCTCTGGTGAGGTGATCGATGTCTGAGCAAGCTTATATCCCTCGCGCGAAGTCACATTATAACGATGCCATTCGTGCGAAAATGCAGGAGCAATTCAATTACACGAATCCGATGGAGATTCCGAAAATTGAAAAAGTTGTTCTGAATATTGGTGTGGGTGAAACGACCAAAGACACCAAGATCATCAAATCTGCTTATGCAGCGCTTGAAACGATTGCGGGTCAGAAACCGGTCATCACCAAGGCGAAGAAATCTGTTGCGTCTTTTAAATTGCGCGAAGATATGCCGATTGGCGTGAAAGTCACCCTTCGTAAAGATCAAATGTACGAGTTCATTGATCGCTTGGTGACGATCGCTTTGCCGCGTGTGCGTGACTTCCGCGGACTGAATGGCAAGAGCTTTGATGGCAATGGCAACTTCGCCATGGGTCTGAAAGAGCACATTGTATTCCCAGAGATTGATTATGATTCCGTCGATCACATGTGGGGGATGGACATCATTGTCTGCACCTCAGCTAAGACGGATGCAGAAGCAAAAGCACTGTTAACCGAGTTTAATTTCCCGTTCTCAAAATAGAGGCGGAAACGGATAGAAGACGAGGAGGTCCTTGATGGCCAAAAAGAGCGCCATTGAGCGAAACAAAAACGTAAAACGCAAAGTGAAGAAATTTGCGAGTAAGCGTGCGCGTTTGAAAGCTATTGCGGCAGACAAGTCATTGCCTGCGGAAGAGCGTTTCAATGCACGTCTGAAGCTAGCGGAACTGCCACGCAATTCTTCCCCGAACCGTGTGCGCAACCGGTGTGAAGTGACAGGCCGGCCACGCGGGTATTATCGCAAATTGAAAATGTCACGGATCGCATTGCGGGAATTGTCCAACTACGGACAGGTTCCTGGAATGGTTAAGTCGAGTTGGTAGGAGAATAGCGGATGTCATTTAGCGACCCACTGGGCGATATGTTGACGCGCATTCGCAATGCGCAAATGCGCAAGAAGACGAAAGTGTCAACCCCTGCGTCAAAACTTCGTGCACGTGTTTTGGATGTCTTGGCAGATGAAGGCTACATTCGCGGCTATGCAGAAGTGGCGCAAGACGGCAGCAAGCCGGAAATCGAAATTGAACTGAAATATTTCGATGGCAAGCCTGTGATTTCGGATATTCGCCGTGTCTCGAAACCAGGGCGGCGTGTGTATTCCGGCGCCAAAGAATTACCGCGTGTACGGAACGGTTTGGGCATTTGCATTGTGTCCACGCCGAAAGGTGTGATGTCAGATTCATCGGCGCGTGATGAGAATGTAGGTGGCGAGGTGCTCTGCCAAGTCTACTAAGACATGTGGCAAGTCTCGTTGAGAGGAAAGACGTAAGATAGGTAAGTATCGATGTCTCGTATTGGAAAATTAGCCGTAGCCGTGCCAGATGGCGTTACCGCCACCGTTGATGGCAGTAACGTGACGGTCAAAGGCCCCAAGGGTGAATTGTCTGTTGCCCTCGTTGAGGAAGTGACTGTTGAAATGGGTGACGATGGCATCAAAGTCAGCCCACGGGATGATTCAAAGAAGGCACGCTCTATGTGGGGTTTGTCGCGCTCTTTGATCAACAACCTCGTGGAGGGTGTTACTAAAGGCTATGAAAAAGAGCTTGAGCTGCGCGGCACAGGGTATCGGGCGCAAATGCAAGGGTCAAATCTGAAACTGAATTTGGGCCTTAGTCATGATGTGGTCTATACCGCGCCGGACGGTGTGAAGATTGAGTGCCCAAGCCAGACAGAGATCAAAATTTCTGGCATGGACAAGCAAAAGGTCGGGCAGGTGGCCTCTGAAATCCGCTCCTACCGTCCACCTGAGCCCTATAAAGGGAAAGGCGTGCGTTACAAAGACGAATACGTCTTTATGAAAGAAGGTAAGAAGAAGTAAGACGATGAGCAAGCGACTATCAACATCAGAGCGCCGCAAAAATCGTGTGCGTCGTCAACTGAAAAAAGTTGCCAATGGGCGGCCGCGCCTCAGTGTGTTTCGGTCTGGCAAACATATTTATGCGCAAATCATTGATGATGTGAAGGGCGAAACGCTGGCGTCTGCGTCATCTATTGATAAGGCGTTGCGTGACAGCATCAAGAATGGCGGCAACAAAGATGCTGCAAGCGAAGTTGGCAAAGCCATTGCAGAACGCGCGGCCAAAGCTGGTGTAAAAGACGTGGTCTTTGATCGCGGTGGGTATATTTATCATGGGCGTGTCAAAGCATTGGCCGACGCGGCTCGTGACTCAGGTCTCAATTTTTAAGGGTGTGAACAGTGGCACGGTCTGAACAGCGCGAAGAGCGCGAAAGCGAATTTATTGACAAGCTGGTCCACATCAATCGTGTGGCGAAAGTTGTTAAAGGTGGTCGTCGTTTTGGTTTTGCAGCGCTTGTCGTTGTAGGTGACCAAAAGGGACGTGTTGGTATTGGGCACGGTAAAGCGAAAGAAGTTCCGGAAGCTATTCGCAAGGCGA
>JANQLI010000180.1 GCA_028280675.1 Alphaproteobacteria bacterium | reverse complement strand
AATGATTTTGACGGTATCAGGCAGACGCGCGAAGAAGTCGGAATCCATCACATTGCCGAGAGAACACAGAATAGCCTCTTTGCCATCAGCATGGGTAAGGACGTCAGCATTGCTATGGATCGTATCCGCATCATTGAACATTGCATCATAATCTTGCCCGACTCGTGTTTTAATGATGTCAGGTAGAGCACGGGTCACAAGAAGCTTTGTTTTTGGACTGGACATAATCTCTTTTATGGGGTCTCTCTAGAAGGCTCAGTGACACAAATGACGATTGATAGGGAGTTTGATTCAAAGTGAAGGGACACGCAAGCAAGAATTGGATTATAGGCGGACTTTACGCCGTTACCCTTCTTTTTGTCGCTGGATGTGATCAGCAAGAGACGGCGGCTCCATCTTCTTCCACACCACAGGGCGCAACGGCGGGCATTCGCGATGCTAATGTCAATCTCCTGTCTTTTGAAGCGATCTATGAAATGTCGTTAGAGCGGACGTCATCCTCTTCAAACATTGCAGCTTATGAAGGCCTTCTCGTGCTCGACACTATTGATGCCTGCGATGGGTTTAGCACCAATCAGCGTATTTCTGCACTGGTTGGCGATCAAGAGGGGAAAAGCATCCTCAGTGACTTCGTCATGACATCATGGGAATCAACAGATCGCACATTGTTTCGTTTTGAAAGCAAAGTGAAAATGGGTGGGATATTGGCCGAGGAAACAATTGGCCGTGCGACAAGAGATAACACGGAAGAGGACGGCGCCATTATTTTTGAGACACCGGATATAGACCCAGTGATGCTGACGCCTGATATTCAGTTTCCAACAGAGTATATCGTGCAACTGATTAGCGCTGCCAAAAAGGGTGAGAGCCTTTATCAATCACTGATGACGGACGGGTCCTCGGAGACGACGGTATTCGAAACCGTGACATTTATTGGCGATAAGGGAAATCCGGAAGAGTTAGAGTTTGAAGGCGCTCAACTTCTCGAAGGGCTTGATCACTGGCCGATCACGATGGGCTATCATAACCGCGATAGCAAAGAAGGTTTGCCCGAGGTCGAAATGTCGATGGATATGTATGAAAATGGCGTCGGGACACATATCGTTATGGACTATGGCGACTTCGCCCTCCGTGCTGAACTGAAAGAACTCAAAGCCGTGGAAGGCGCAGGCTGTTAGTAAAGCAAATGATCTTTTTGAATATTGCGCCACGTCTCTTCATCCGGAGTTGTCAGCGCATCGAGGTCGGCAGGTGTCGCATTCGGGTCATCCACCCATTCTCGCAGGAGGGGTGAGCCGTTAATCACATCAATAGCCAATTTCCCGTGTTCATACTCATACGGAAAATCGCGCCATATCGGATAATCCGGGTAGAGACGCCTGATTGACTTGAACGCTAAGGCTTGCAAGCGCCAGGGTCTAAATGCGTCATGATTATATTGGGGATCATCCACATGTATTTGCACACCGTTGCAGAGTGCACCGGCATGTTTATGAAAGGTCGGTTCGAACCAGCACGTACGTAAAACGCATCCTTTAAGCCACTCAGGGGCGAGGGACTGCATATCTTCGATCACCGCACGGGCATCTATATCGGGCGCGCCAAAGAGTTCAAGGGGCCGTGTTGTGCCACGCCCTTCCGACAATGTTGTGCCTTCCAGCATCACCGTTCCGGCATACGCCCGCGCCATCGACAATGTTGGGGCATTCGGGCTTGGATTGACCCAAGATCGCTCATGCAACGGCCAGCCAAACCCAGGTGCAGCGTCGGGCTGCCACCCCTCCATTGTAATGACGTCGTAATTCACATTGAGCTTGAAGTGCTTGATGAACCAATGACCTATTTCGCCCAACGTCATGCCGTGGCGCATTGGCATCGGGCCTGCGCCGACAAAACTGTCCCACCCTGTGCGAAGTGTGAGGCCTTCAACGGGCCGTCCCGCGGGATTTGGCCTATCGAGAACCCACACTGTTTTCCCTTTTGCGGCGGCGGCTTCCAGCACATAGAGAAGCGTCGTGACAAAGGTATAAATGCGGCAGCCGAGATCTTGCAGATCGATCAAAATGAGATCGCATGTTTCCATCATGTCATCGGTCGGGCGGCGCACCTCGCCATAGAGACTGAACACCGGGATGCCATGCACCGGGTCCACGTAATCGGGCGACTCAATCATATTGTCTTGTTTGTCGCCGCGCAGGCCATGTTGTGGCCCGAAAGCGGCGCTCAAGGTAATGTCGTTGCAGTCCGCCAAAGCATCAAGCGCATGGGTGAGGTTTTCAGTGACGGACGCAGGATGCGCAAGTAGACCAACGCGGCGGCCCTTTAAAGGCGCGCGCAATGTGGGGTCAGCGAGGAGTCGATCAAGTCCAAACTTCATACTCATGTTGCTACATCAACTTGGTAAACAAATCCATGCGCATGATGAAAATCCGGTTTTCCGGGTGGGTGGGCCAGTGCCCAATAAGAGATGTTGCTGTTTCTTTCTTCAATCACGGCGGCGAGGCCGATCTGCCAGGGTGCTTTGTGCGGCAGAGTAAGCTCAGCGGTTAGGGTGAAGCGATCGTCGGTGCGCCTAGTCTTAATTTTCGGCGGCGGGATATTGAGGGTGCGCATCCCTTGGCGATAATCCTCAAATTGATACGCTGCCCAGGCATGAGAGGGCGATAAATTGAGCTCGATATACGCATCCTCACCTGGCCTTTTGATAAAAGCCTCAAAACAGGTGTGCTGCCACAGGTCATCCGCGCGCGTGACGGGGGCTTGCGTCGGCAACAATACATCCACTATCTTTGCCGCCATGTCATAGCGCAGGGTCAAATCCCCATCATGTGCCAGTTGTGCGTCACAGAAAATTTCCGTGACGACATAACATGACGATTGCGGGTGTGGGTTGAGAGAAGGAGGCACTATCATTTCCTTTCCGAATTAGTATTGCTATGCCGTCAAACTCATAAAACGGATATTCAATTCGTTAATCGTTAGAATCTATAATGACTATAAATTATGGAGATTCTGATGGTGCGTATATTTTGCATTCTTTTGGCAACATTGATGATGATGAAACCCGCTATCGCAGATTTTTGGGTAGATTATCTCGAAATCCGTTGTGAGCCTACTATAAGCGCATTTAGTGTACGACCCACTGGCGTGGAAAACTATGAAGGGAAACCACCAAAGGGCTTTTTCACAATAGATCAAAACTCCGACTATTTTTCTGATTGCCTCATAAAACAGAACAATTCCGAATATCACTTTGAGGTTATCAGGACTGAATCATTTCCGCCTTCAGTTTGTCACAATTGCGGCCAATGGGTTTCACGATTTGAAATTCGACTAAATGGAAAAGTTCTAAGCAATAGTCTAGTAGGTAGACCCGACATGTCGCCACTAGATACCATCTACTTTAATGGCTTTGAGTTATTTAGTTGTCAGACCATATCATCATATTCTCCGCGAGGAGTCATTGATGAGCAGAGAAGAGTTTCACGTGGCTGTACTATTGTGGACTTATCTAAGTATAAGAAACAGTAGGTTGAGTTTGCTTTTATATTTGCAGCGCACTGATCCTACTTGTATTCATATACAATAATACCACACATCTTCACTTCCGCAAACTGCGGCCTTTTTGAATAGCGGCAAGGCCGAACTTGTCACGGATCGCATCAATGGCGGTTTCGGTGGCTTGGATATTCTTCTTTTCTGTATCAAAGAGATCGTCTTCTTGCACAAGATCCGCATCAATGAGACCAGAGATGCCGATACCGATGAGGCGATAGGGTGTGCCGTCGCATTCTTTTTCAAGCAGCTCGGCGCCTTCCCGGTAGATCAGTTCGGCGAGTTGCGTAGCAGTGCCCAATGTTCGGCTGCGGGTGAGAGAGCGAAACTTGGCCGTCTTAAGTTTGAGTGTCACTGTTTTTCCAGCTTTGTTTGCTTTTTTCGCGCGGGCGGACACTTTTTCGCTGAGGCGCCAGAGCTTGCGCTGTAAGTCGTCTAAATCTGTAATGTCTTTGTTGAATGTTGTTTCACCAGAAATGCTTTTTGCTTTAGAGACCGGTTTGACGTTGCGTGTATCAAGCCCGCGCGACAGGCGATAAAGCCGTTGCCCCATCTCCCCATAGCGTTTGATCAGATCGCTTTCGTCTATGGTTTGGAGTTGACTGACCATTTCAATGCCATCCCGGCGTAGTTTCTTTTCAAATTGTTTGCCGACGCCCCAAATCTTTTTGACAGGGAGTGCAGCAAGCACGTCCAACGTTTCCTCTTTACCAATTATGGAAAATCCGCGTGGTTTATCGAAATCGGACGAGAGTTTGGCGAGGAACTTATTATAGCTGAGGCCGACAGAAACGGTGATACCGATCTCGTCTTCAATCTCATGCACAAGCTTCGCTATGGTCATCGCAGGACTTTGCTTGTGCAGCCGTTCTGTGCCGGTGAGATCAAGAAAGGCTTCGTCAATGGAAAGCGGTTCGACGAGCGGTGTGATGGCGCGCATCTTTTCCCGCACTTGCTGACCGACAGCGGAATATTTTGCCATATTGGGTTTCATCACAACCGCATCAGGACAGGCTTTCAGCGCTTTAAACATTGGCATTGCCGAGTGGACGCCATAGATGCGGGCGTTATAGCACGCGGTGGCCACGACGCCGCGTTTACCGCCGCCAATAATCACAGGCTTGTCGCGTAATGATGGATCATCGCGTTTTTCCACTGCCGCATAAAAAGCATCGCAATCCATATGCGCCACTGAGAGAAAGGGTAGTTCTTTATGCGCTAACACGCGCGGTGAGTGACAAGCCGGGCAACGTTTTGGCAATGTATCACCATCCCACGAAACAGGCGCAAAGCAATTCCGGCAAAAGGCTGTTGATGGTTTAGATGACGTATGCATGTTTTGACGTCAGGTTATTCACTTCAATAGATTTATTAGCACGACTGCAACTATTTCCCCCTCATCCTAACCTTCTCCCCAATGAGGAGAAGGGATATTTCAACTTCTCTCCTCTCACCACAACCAAGCGGCGCCGCGTACCCCGCTGGAATCCCCATGCTTATTTTTTAAGATAAGTGTTTCTGTGACATCCGAGAAAACATAGTCACGCAGCCGTGCAGGGACTTCCTCATAGATTGCGTCAAGGTTGGACAGTCCGCCCCCAAGCACAATCGCATCGGGATCAAGGATGTTGATGACAGAGGCAAGGGCGCGGGCCAGCCGGTCATAGAAATGTTGTAATGTGGTGCGGGCTTGGCGGTTGCCTTCTTTTGCGGATTGCACAATTTCTTCTGCTGTGATGTTTTCCCCCGTGTGAAGTTTGTGATCTGCATTGATGCCTGACCCGGATACCCAGGTTTCAATACACCCCGATTTGCCACAATAACAGGGACGCCCTGGCAGCTCATCTGTGCGCGGCCAGGGGAGAGGATTGTGTCCCCATTCTCCACTGATGGCATGAGGGCCGGTCAGCACACGGCCGTCAACGACAATGCCGCCCCCACAACCGGTCCCGATAATCACCCCAAAGACGAGATGGTGCCTTGCTGCGGCGCCATCGGTCGCTTCGGAGACCGTGAAGCAATTGGCGTCATTGGCGATCCGCACTTCGCGGTCGAGAACGCGCGCGAGATCACGATCTAGTGGGTGGCCAATGAGCCAAGTTGAATTGGCGTTTTTCACAAGTCCCGTCGAAGGCGATAGGGCGCCGGGGATACCGAGACCAACTGTGCCGCGCGCCTCGCATATCGATTCAAGCTGGCTGACAAGATCGCGGATCGTTGTGAGGGTGCTCTCATAATAACGCGGCGTTGGCACCCGTTGCCGGGCCAGCTCGTCCCCCTCATCGCTCAGTGCGATCGCTTCAATTTTTGTTCCCCCGAGGTCTATCCCAATCCGCATCTTTGCTCTTAAAACCCCTGCTCATTCAGAATCGTCTCAATATACGTTTTTGCATCGCCCCAGTCAGCTACCCGAACGGTTCCAGGCGTTGTTTCAGGGACAAGCGCGTGGAGGCGCGGATCGCCGATTAGATGAATGCAATGACAGTGGGGCAGGCGGTCTTTGGTGGCCGTGAGGTGATGGGTGATG
Source organism: Alphaproteobacteria bacterium (assembly GCA_028280675.1). GTDB lineage: Bacteria > Pseudomonadota > Alphaproteobacteria > SMXP01 > SMXP01 > JANQLI01. The sequence goes on along the minus strand of JANQLI010000180.1, from coordinate 7,439 downwards.
TCATCCAGCAAGAAAAGGGGTCCGTTCGTCCGTTCTGCCATCAGGCCCATGGCGTTATCTTTCAATCCCTCATTGGCAATGACCGGATAACCCATGTCATGAGAGGCCAGGTTGGCCGCGCGATCTGCGCGTTGCTCATGGGGAATATTGCTCAGAACGATAATTGTCGCGCGTGCGGTCAGGTCTTGAAGCGCTTTGGCGGCTCCTGGCACAGGGGCGAGGGTGAGTGATTCGGTTGCGAAAAAATCCCGTAGAATCACCTGGAGTGATTCGGGTGAAACGGGATCACCTGATTCGCGCTCTTTGACATTACCGAGAAGGCGGTAGGATTGCAGGTCAAGCCAGAGGTCTTGCGCCTGTAAGTATCTTTCAAGACCCATAACGAACTGCAACAAAACCTCGTCCGCATCGACGACAATGAGGGGAAAGTCTTGCCGCCACGGCAGCGCATCCAATTGATCTGTTAGGTTTTTGTTAAGGTCTGTCATTGGCTTTGTCACAGTAAAACATCAACCACAATGTTTAAGCGCTTATAGCATATGATGAAAGGCCGCATTGTGCGCATACGGCCTATTCGCACTAAGACCTGTTTTTACCTCGTCTTCATCTTCTTGCCTTAATCTTATTCTCAGAGTCGGGCCGTGCCAGCGTATGGAATCGTCGCGAATTCCTAAGTGCATTCAAGTGTTAAGGGTGCTCTTCAATACTTAGTTAAGGATATTCGTGTTGGATAAAGATACGAAGACAATGATTCGATTCTCTGAGTTGAGGAAACGTCTTTCTTGGTCTCGCCTAATCGTGGTGTGGGGTTAATGAAAGGTAAATGAGTACGCGAATGGGATTACCGAATAAACATACGCTCGCAGAATCTGTGTGTGATGAACCTAAAGAGCAACACGCAATGCCGAAGAAAGTTCTCATCGTAGAAGACAATGAGTTGAACATGAAGTTGTTCAATGATTTGCTTGAAGCGCACGGATACCAAACCCTGCAAACCAAGGACGGGATGGAGGCACTCGAAATTGCCCGCAATCATCGTCCGGATCTTATCCTCATGGACATCCAATTGCCGGAAGTATCTGGCCTGGAAGTCACAAAATGGCTGAAGGAAGACGAGGAGCTGGCCCACATTCCAGTGATCGCCGTCACCGCTTTTGCCATGAAAGGGGATGAGGAGAAAATCAGGGAAGGCGGTTGTGAGGCCTATATGTCGAAACCTATTTCTGTTGGCTCTTTTCTCAAAACAATAAAAAGCTTTTTAGACGAAGAATAAGAGATCATGTCGGGCCGTGTGTTAGTTGTTGACGATGTGCCTACCAACGTTAAGCTTCTCGAAGCCAAGTTGGAGGCCGAATATTTTGAGGTTATTTCTGCCTTCAATGGGCCGGACGCCATAAAGCTGGCCACCGCCCATAATCCCGATATTATTCTGCTTGATGTTATGATGCCTGGTATGAACGGCTATGAGGTTTGTCAGGCGCTCAAAAGCCAACCGGAAACGCGTCATATTCCTGTTGTGATGGTCACCGCTCTCGATCAGCAATCTGAAAAGGTGCGTGGACTTGAAGCGGGGGCTGATGATTTTCTTACGAAACCGGTTGATGATTTAGCGTTAGTTGCCCGTGTGCGTTCCCTTATTCGTCTTAAAATGATGAATGATGAGTTGCGGATGCGATGCGCGACCAGCCAGGAAATCGGATTGCTTTCCGATAGCGCTGATACGGATTTCGTGGAGACAGAAGGCGCCCGTGTCTTGGTGATTGAAGATAAAGATTTTTATATTCAAAAAATCAAGGATACGTTGTCGCCGCGACACACCGTTATCGTGCAGGATGATGCTGATGAAGCCTTGATGCAAGCGCGTTCAGACGATTTTGACGTCATTATCATCAGTCTGTCTCTGAAAAAATTTGATGGGTTGCGTGTTTGCTCACAGATGCGCTCAATTGAAACGACCCGGTCGCTGCCAATTTTGATTTTGGTGGAAGAAGAAGATAAAAATCGCCTTGCGCGCGGGCTCGAAATTGGCGTGAATGACTATCTCTTGCGTCCGGTGGATCGGAATGAGCTGATCGCTCGTACAGAAACCCAGATTCGCTGGAAACGCTATGCTGACCAGCTTCGCCAAGATTTTCAAGATGGTCTTGAGTTAGCTGTGACCGATCAGCTTACCGGCCTTTATAACCGCCGCTATCTCGCCACCCATTTGGATAAATTGATTGAGAAATCCTATGAAAAAGGGCGTCCCGTTTCGCTGCTGATCATGGATATTGATCACTTTAAGAACATTAATGATACCTATGGCCATGATGTTGGCGATGAGGTGCTACAGGAGTTTGGCCGGCGCCTGGCCAGCAATATTCGGGGGATTGATCTTGGCTGCCGGTATGGCGGTGAGGAGTTTGTCGTCGTCATGCCCGACACGGACATCTCTTTCGCTTATATGGTCGCTGAACGTTTACGTCAGGAAGTGGCCGATCAGCCATTCCGCGTTAAGGGTTCACATGGTGAACTTGAAGTGACCATTAGCATTGGCATTACCGCATCGGATCAAAATGCGCGATCAGAAGACATGCTGAAATCCGCCGATCAGGCCCTTTATCAGGCCAAGAATGAAGGCCGTAACAAGGTTGTCGCAAACGCGGCCTAAGCTATATTCTACATCATCAAAATCGACCAAGCGTCGAACATGCTTTACTTTTTATTAATTTTCTGGTTTGATTCGAACCATCAGAGCCAAAAGTGATTTTGGCCCGTTGGGACAAGGTGAGGTAGCGTTGCGGATGTCCTGAAATACCTGGATATCAACAACAAAACCCCGCTTTTACATAGAGAATCCCCTGCGGTTTGCTCAGGTCCGCCGCATCTCCTGAGTCCGTAGGGTAGTGGTCGACCATTTGCTCGTTAGAGAGGCCTCCTCTGGCAGCAGGAATTCATGGTCGGCCACTTTTTTATGCGGATTCCCCAATAACTCCGGCTGTCACATGCGTTTCGCCCACGAAAAAAGGGCCTGACGCGGAAACATCGGCCCTGATCGGAGAACGTAAAGCAGAGGTCTTACTTGATTTTGCCTTCTTTGAATTCCACGTGTTTCCGTGCGACAGGGTCGTATTTCCGCACAACCATTTTTTCGGTCATGGTGCGTGAATTTTTCTTCGTGACATAGAAGAAACCGGTTCCTGCTGTGCTGTTCAGCCGGATTTTAACGGTTGTCGGCTTAGCCATGTTCTCTACTCCGTAGGCGTCTGACGAAGCACCTTGAGAGGCGTTCGCGAAAGAGGGTGCAATCTACTCATGCGCATCCCAATGTCAAGCAAATCTAGCATAAAAGAGACGATTTATGGCTCTTGAGGCGATGGCCTGTATATCAGTCTTACCAATGCAAAAACGGTGAAGATCGCGGCTATAAACGCGAGGAAATAGGCAAATCCATGTGGATCAGCATAATCCATGGCTGTACCGGTGATTGGGGGCCCAATGAGTGATCCTGCGCCATATAGTGAGATAAGAAGCGCGTTGCCAGACGCTAATTCGGCTCCTTTTAAGCGGTCACCGATGTTGGCAAGTGAAATCGTATAAAGGCCCATGGTCACTCCACCCCAAAAGAACACGACGATATAGGGTGCCCAGGTCATATAAATCACATTGGGCAGAATGATTGCGCCTAAAGTAGAGAGAACTCCAAGGACAATAAGCGATTTTCGCTTATCAAAATTATCACCAAACCATCCAACAATGACCTGGCAAGACATACCACCTAAAGCAAGCGCAAGAATAAGATTGGTGACATTCTCCTCAAAAAAGCTCGTACGTAGGCCATAGACTGTCAGGAAGTTAAATTGGCTGTTCTCTAGTGCACCAAAAGTAAAAGCTGCGATCATTGGGAGTGGGACAACCCGAATAAGCTGCCACGGAAAACCACCTGTATTTTGAGGGTGGTTAAAACGCGGCATGATATTTCGAACTATAAAAAGCGGAATAGCGCCTGCTGCGACGATTGTTGCCCCAATGATAAAGGGCAACCAGCCATTGGGCCCAGTTAAAATTAATACTGCGGGTCCCATTGCAAACCCGCCTGCCATGCACATACCATATAAGCCAACAAGGCGCGCTCGGTTTTGATCTGTAGAGAGCTGTAATACCCAGATTTCTGTAATAACAAAAAGACATGCTAAGGCTGCACCCGCGATGTATCTCGCCGGAAACCAAACCCACATGGAGCTTGTTGTTTTAAATAGAAGCAAACACACGATGACCGTGGCCAAGCAAAGCACAAGAGAGGGTATGATGCCAAGCCGTGCCATAATCTGTGGCACAAAAGGTGAAAAAGTCAACGCGGCCAAAGCAAACATGGCTGCATTTAGGCCCATTGTGATTTCGTCAACCTGATTTTTTTCCATGATAAGGCTGAGGAGTGGAAAAGTGAGTCCAAAGCCAACTCCTGCGACACTGATGGAAAAAATGACGCCAATCAGATTTTTGCGGATGTCTGCTGCACTCATATCTTCCAAGCGAAGGGTGGGGGTCGTGGCGTTCATCGGTCTTCCTTAAATGCGTGACGCCATCATTTTATTTTTTGTGTAACGCACAAAAACTGGCCGATTATCCTTATCGCGTTTGTTCAAGCGGTCATCAATCAATTGCAAAACGGCATATGTAATATCGGAGAGCTTCAGCGATTGCGCTTCGTCAAAAGTGAGCCATTTGAGATCAAGAAGTTCGTTCGACTCTTCCGAAAGATCATGAAGGTTGCCCTGCACCAGATCCGCACTCGCGGTAAAAAAGCGGGCGTCAAAACGTCTTGAACGCATCGGGGGTGTAATCGCGCGGGCGACGAACTCAAGCTGATCAAGCGTGGGTTCCACTCCATAGTGATAAAAGCCTTGCCATTCTGGTGAGCGGCTTTGCACTTTCTTTCCAGAGGGGATTTTCTGCCCAACAAGCAGGCCGGTTTCTTCGAAGGTTTCACGGATCGCGGCAAGGGCAAGTGATTGCACATTGGTTCGCCGTGTGTGTTGACGCAATTTGTCTTCCACATCAGGACGCAACGGTGTGCCCGGTATGATGCGCGTGTCAGAGAAGCTGACGCGGCCGCCAGGAAAGACATAACGGTTTGGCATGAAGGCCATGTCTGCATGCCGCTTTCCCATGAGCACTTGATATTGCCCTTTATGTTTGCGGAGCAAAATAAGCGTTGCCGCATCTTTTGGACGTAATGCCCGTTGGTGATGACGATCTTCAGGGAGCTTTGATGGTATAAAGTCGATATTTGTGGGTTGCGTCATCGCGACCGCCGTTTGTGCTTTTGCTTTTTTGAACTTTTCGCGCGATGCTTCTTCGCCCCGCTGTGTGGTTTTGCGGGATAGGAAGGTGCGGTGACCATATCAAAACGCAGTCCCCCTGATATTGGCGCTGCTTCCAGAAGTTTGACGTCAACATGCTGGCCGAGGAGATATTGTCCTCCGTGACGGTCTCCGACAAGGGCATGCCGTTTTTCATCATGGTAATAGAAATCATCATCCAGGGAGCGCATCGGCACGATACCGTCCGCACCCGTTTCATCAAGACGAATAAACAATCCAAAGCGCGTGACGCCTGAAATCGTGCCTTTAAACCGCGCGCCGATACGTTCCGATAAATAACTCGCAATATAGCGATCTGTAGAATCACGTTCCGCCGCCATAGCACGGCGTTCGAAGGTCGAGATCATATCGGCGGTTTGATCAAGCTTTTCAATCTCGGTGTTGGTAAGACCATCGTCGCCCAGTTTTTGTGTGCGGATCAGTGCGCGATGAACGGTAAGATCTGCATAACGGCGAATGGGTGAGGTGAAATGTGCATATCGCCTGAGATGTAAGCCAAAGTGCCCAAGATTATGGGTGCTATAAATTGCTTGGCTTTGCGTGCGCAGCACCACAACATTCACCATTTCTTCTTCATCGCTGTCTTTGACTTTATGAAGAATGTCATTGAAGTGTTGCGGTTTTAAGACCTGCCCGCCGGGAATTTTAATATTCAGGCTGTGTAAGAAATCTTTTAACGCGGCCAGTTTGTCTTCGGCCGGGGATTCGTGTACTCGGTAGATAAACGGAATCTTTGCCTCTTCCAAAGTTTCTGCCGCACAGACATTGGCCTGAATCATACATTCTTCGATCAGACGGTGAGCATCTAAGCGCTCGCGGAAGGCAATGCGGGTGATGTGCCCGTCATCATCCAGTTCGATCTTATGTTCCGGCAGATCAAGATCAAGCGGGTGCCGGGCATCGCGCGCATGTGCGAGTGCGGTATAGGCTTCCCAGAGAGGTTGTAGAACGGATTCAAGCAGTGGTGCTGCGGTCTCATCCACGTCACCATTTATGGCGTTTTGCGCTTGTTGATATGTCAGGCGGGCATGCGATTTCATCAAACCGCGCATAAACTTATGGCGCAGTTTTCTGCCAGTCTTATCGAACACCATGCGCACCGCCATACAAGGGCGATCTTCAAGGGGCCGCAAAGAACACAGATCGTTGGAGAGGTCTTCCGGAAGCATCGGGACAACACGGTCAGGGAAGTAACATGAATTGCCTTTTAACCGCGCACCTTGATCAAGAGCGCTATCGGGGCGGACATAGTGTGCCACATCGGCAATGGCGACATGTATAATCCAGCCACCCGGATTATTGGGATCATCGTCTTGCGCCGCATGGACCGCATCATCGAAGTCACGTGCATCCGCGGGATCAATCGTCACGAAGGGGATGTTGCGCATGTCCGTGCGGGTGCCAAGGTCTGTCACTGGTTGGGCTGCTTTTGCTTCTGCTTCTTCCTCATCGCTAAAGCCCACTGGAATATCGTGGCTGTGAATCGCAATAAGCGAAACAGAGCGTTGGTCTTCGATGCGTCCTAAAATTTCTGTAATCCGGCCTTCCTTCAGGCCATGGCGTGGGCGTCCATCGACTTCAACAGTCACCAAATCACCCGGTTGCGCATCCATAGTGAAGCGGTTGTCGATCGTAATTTCGTGTCGGGACTTGCGCTCAACCGGTTGCACGCGGCCTTCGCCCTTATGCGGTCCATGCCGATAAATACCGAGAAGTTTTTGCGCGCCTTTGCCAATGCGCTTAATCACACGAGCATCGTAGTGCCCTTCAGCGTGCAGTTTAAGACGTGCGAGCACCCGGTCGCCGATCCCAAAGGCTGGTATGCCGCGGCGGCCACGTCCACTTCCAGGCGCGATATAAATACGCGGAGGCGGGGCATCGGAGTCCCATTTTTGCGGCCGCCCGAGCAGTTCACCGTCCGTGTCCTGATCGATAATATCAATCACGCTCACAGCAGGCAGCGTGCCAGCTTCGTGATACGCTTTGCGGCCTTTTTGGATTGCGCCTTCTTCAGCAAGTTCTTTGAGAATGCGCTTCAGTGGAATTTTGTCAGCGCCACGAATGTTAAAAGCACGA
>JANQLI010000157.1 GCA_028280675.1 Alphaproteobacteria bacterium | reverse complement strand
CGAAATGTCCTCAGTGCATTGCGTCCCCATGCGGAACACGATCTGCATGTGGTTTTTGGCGCGGGCGGTGACCGGGACCGGGCAAAGCGTCCTCTTATGGGGGAGGCCGCCCAAGCCATCGCCGATCATGTGATTGTTACTGACGACAATCCGCGCGGGGAAGATCCCGCCGCGATACGCGCGGATGTCATGCAAGGTGCGCCTGATGCACAGACCATAGGCGATCGCGCCACAGCCATCGCCCATGCCATTGCGCGTTTACAAAGCGGCGACATTTTAGTTGTGGCGGGCAAGGGACACGAAACCGGCCAAACGATTGGCGATCAAACCATTCCCTTTAGTGATGTGGAAGAAGTGCAAAAGGTCTTGCAAGCCATGGGAGGGCGCATCGCGTGAACCATCGCTCGCTATGGACGGCAAGTGACGCTGAACGTGCGACTCAAGGCGTGTGTCTTGGGGCGAAAGAGTGGCGCGCGCATGGTGTCTCTATTGATAGCCGCACAGTTGAAGCTGGTGATGTGTTTGTGGCGCTTGTCGGCCCTAATCAAAATGGCCATGCCTATGTGGCCAGCGCATTGGAAAAAGGCGCTGCGGCGGCGCTGGTGTCAGACGTGCCAGAGGGTCTCGCCGCAGAGGCGCCCTTGCTCAAAGTTGCGGATACCCTTGAAGGGCTGAATGCGCTTGGGGTGGCCGCGCGAGAGCGTTCGGACGCGCAATGCATTGCGGTGACAGGCAGTGTAGGCAAAACCGGCGTGAAAGAAATGTTGCGTCATGTGTTGTCTGCGCAAGCGCCCACACATGCGTCGGTCAAATCCTATAACAATCTGTGGGGCGTTCCTTTAACCCTGGCACGCATGCCGCAAGACACGACCTATGGCGTCTTTGAGATTGGCATGAACCATGCGGGTGAAATCACGCCGCTGACACAGCTTGTGCAGCCCGATGTAGCGATGATCACCACCGTCGCGCCGGTGCATCTTGAGTTTTTTGACAGCGTTGATGGCATTGCCGACGCCAAGGCGGAGATTTTCGATGGCTTGAAACCGGGCGGCACGGCCATCATTCATGCCGACATTCCACAGACTGCCCGCCTTGTCACAGCCGCCCAGCGCGTCCGTGATGTGACAGTGCTGACCTTTGGCAACGATCCTCATGCCCGCGTGCGTCTTTTGGATATGACCTGCGATGCAGATGGCAGTGACGCCCATGTGGATGTGGATGGTGTTGCGTTGTCTTATCGCGTGTCTTTACCGGGCGCGCATTTGGTGATGAATTCTTTAGCCGTGCTTGCTGCTGTGCAGGCGGTGGGCGCAGATATAAATCGCGCAGCGGACGCAATGGCGACTTTGACGCCGATTGATGGCCGCGGCGTGCGGCATCGGGTTGCGGGTCCGCGCGGCACATTCACGGTGATTGACGAAAGTTACAACGCTAATCCTGTGTCAATGGCGGCTGCGTTGCGCACCTTAGATGCGGCGCCTGTGAATGGCCATGGCCGCCGGATTGCAGTGCTTGGCGATATGTTGGAGCTCGGCCCCGATGCGGATCAGCTTCATGCGGATATGGTGGCTGTGTTGAACGAGTCCAATATCCATCAAGTCTTTTTGTCCGGTCCGCATATGCAGCATCTTTGGGCGCGTCTGCCCGAACCCATGCGCGGGGCGTATGGGGCGACATCATTGGACTTAGAACAAACATTGGCTGACACCATCGCCGAGGGGGATGTGGTGATGGTGAAAGGCTCGCTAGGCAGCAAAATGGGGCCTTTGGTCGCCATGCTGACAGCGTTATCACAAGGCCTGAAAGAGGGGGAAGCGTAAACATGCTTTATGGCTTGTTGGAACCTTTAAGTGATCAGTACACGATCTTTAATGTGGTGCGATATATTACGTTTCGCACCGGCGCCACCATTGTGACGGCTTTGTTTGTCTGCATGCTTTTGGGGCCCGTGATCATTAAGTGGCTCAAATCGAAGCAGGGCAGCGGGCAACCGATCCGTGAAGACGGCCCTGAGAGTCATTTGATCACCAAACAAGGCACACCGACTATGGGCGGAGTGATGATCTTGCTCAGCGTATTTTTTGCCACATTGCTCTGGGGCAATCTGCGGAATGAGTATGTGTGGGTGGTGATGTTCGTCACCCTCGGCTTTGGCCTTGTTGGGTTTGCCGATGACTATGCGAAAATTACCAAGGGGTCCAGTGCAGGCGTGTCAGGCCGGATGCGTCTCTTGATCGAATTTACCATTGCCGGTCTTGCCACATATTGGATCATGCAAATCGCGGGCGCTGCAGGCGACGCGATGGTGGGAACCTTAGCGATTCCATTCTTAAAAGATACGTTTATCGATCTTGGCTGGTTTTATATTCCCTTCGCCGCTTTGGTGATTGTCGGCGCGTCCAATGCGGTCAACTTGACGGATGGCTTGGACGGTTTGGCGATTGTGCCTGTGATGATCGCAGCGGCCAGCTTCGGTCTGATCTCTTATCTTATCGGCAATGCGATCTTCGCAGACTATCTGCAAGTCACCAATATTAAAGGCGCAGGCGAGCTCGCGGTTTTGTGTGGCGGTTTGATGGGCGCGGGTCTGGGCTTTCTGTGGTTTAACGCGCCGCCTGCCATGGTGTTTATGGGCGATACCGGATCGCTGTCTCTCGGCGCTGCCCTTGGCGCGATCAGTGTTGCGGTGAAACATGAATTGGTTTTGGCGATTATTGGCGGCCTTTTTGTGCTCGAAGCCGTGTCGGTCATGGTGCAAGTGGCGTCGTTTAAATTAACCGGCAAGCGCGTCTTTAAGATGGCGCCGATTCATCACCATTACGAAAAACTTGGCTGGGCGGAATCGACCATCGTCATCCGTTTTTGGATTATCGCTGTGGTGCTTGCGCTCATTGGCCTGTCAACCTTGAAACTGCGTTAAGGAGACCTGCGTCCTCTCATGATTCCCCTTCATGCTCAGAAAGGTCAGCATTTTGCCGTCTTCGGTCTCGGCCGCAGCGGGCTTGCTGCGGCGCGGGCGTTGATCCTGGGCGGGGCCACAGTAACAGCATGGGATGATGCAAAGGCGGGGCGCAAAGCAGCTAAGAAACACAGCATTCCACTTGACGATTTGTATGAAGCGGATTGGACGGCATTCGATGGCTTGGTGTTGAGTCCGGGGATCCCGCTCACCCATCCAAAGCCGCATCCATTGGCGGTGAAAGCGCAACAGTCAGGCACAGAGATTGTCGGCGATGTGGAATTGTTCGCCCGTGAAATTGCCTCTATTGACAATCCACATGATCGCCCGCGCGTCATTGCCATTACCGGGACGAATGGAAAGTCCACGACCACGTCTTTACTCACACATGCATTGCAGAAATGCGGCTTAAAAGCTGTGGTCGGTGGCAATCTCGGTGAGGCGG
>JANQLI010000136.1 GCA_028280675.1 Alphaproteobacteria bacterium | reverse complement strand
GGAGAATATGAGTTACTTCATCAGTCCTGAATCAGGAGAAAAATCCTACATCTTTGGCCAAGGCGGCGCGAAACGCTTAGCCGATGAATTGGGCTGCGCTTTTCTTGGTGACATTCCGCTGCATATGAGCATCCGTGAAACATCGGACGCCGGAACGCCCATACTTGCAACGGCGCCGCACAGCGCTGAAGCCAAAGGGTTTCAATCCATCGCGGATCACGTCGCGCGGGCGTTAAGTTAAAGCAGCACCCAGAGCACAAGCGGAATTGTGACGATCGACATTATTGTCGAGACCAAGATTGTGCTCGCCACCTCGGCGGGGCGGCGGTCATATATCTGCGCAAAGAGATATGCAAACACCGCAGATGGCATGCTGGATTGCAAAATAATGACAGACCGCACCAGCGGGTCTAACGCAAACAAGCCGGTAATCACCCACGACAAGGTGAAACCCAAACCAATACGCAAGGACGCCATCAACACACTTTGCGGTAAATGCGCGATGCGCACTTGCGCCATACTAATCCCCAGCGATAACAGCATGAGAGGGATTGTCACACCGCCGATCAACTCGGTCGTATTGACAATCCATTGCGGCGTTGGAACGTCGGTGACGATGATCAGCGTTCCTAGGAGCGCAGAATAGATGACAGGCTGCTTCAGCAGCGCCGATAAACTGGCGGACCCAGACGCAATACCAACGTTGAGCGTAAAGACCACCACATTCATGGTGGCGAACACCGCCACCCCTAACGCCAAGCCCTGCTCGCCAAACGCATAAAGACAAATCGGCAACCCCATATTGCCGGTGTTTGGGTTCAGCAGTGTGGGAAGGTGAACGCTTTGCGGGCGTTTCAACGCCCAAAGAATAAGTGCGCCGACAAGCGTAAAGGCCAATACGCATAACACCATGATCCCAGCCGTTTGCCCGAGCGCCGCCGGGCTGACCGTTGTTTGGGCGAGAGCGGCAAAGGTTAAACAGGGCGCACCAATGTAACCGATGAGACGCGTGATAAATTCCGTATCAAATTTTTCGCCGCGCTTTCCCCATAGAAAGCCAAGGCCCGCAATCAAAAAGACAGGGGCGACAATGGCGAGAAGTTCGGTGACAAGGGTCATGCGCGATCAAGCACCACGAAGCTGCAATCATGGCTCGCTTTGTCATCTCGGGCAACAAATGCGCGCGACACTTCACGCCATTGATCGCGATCGAAATCCGGGAAAGAGGTGTCACCATCCACATCGCCATGCACCTCGGTGAGATAGATCCGGTCCGCTTTGGGCAAGGCTTCTGCATAAATTGCGGCGCCGCCAATCACCATGACTTCCTCAGGCGCCTCTTTTGTGGCCGCAAGGTAGGCGGTGTCAAAATCAGGCACAACCTCCACCTCCTCAAAAGGAATCCATAACGTCCGTGTCACAACGATATTCTTACGCCCTGGCAACGGCTTGCCCAAACTTTCCCAGGTTTTACGCCCCATGATGATGGGCTTGCCCATTGTGGTTGCTTTAAAATGTTTCATGTCGGCTGATATGCGCCAGGGAATACCATTGTCTTTACCAATGACACCGTTATCCGCGATGGCCACAATAAGAGAAAGACGCATGGCGGCCTCCTACACAGCGACAGGGGCTTTGATATGCGCCTGCGGATGATAATCCAGCAATTCGAAATCCTCGAAACGAAAGGCGAAAATATCGCGAACATCCGGATTGATGCGCATGGTGGGGAGCGCGCCCGGCGTGCGGCTTAACTGCTCGTTCGCTTGATCCAAATGATTGAGATAGAGATGCGCATCGCCAAAGGTATGGACGAACTCCCCCGCCTCAAGCCCTGTCACTTGCGCAAGCATTTGCGTCAGCAAGGCATAAGACGCAATGTTAAAAGGCACGCCGAGAAAAATGTCTGCAGACCGTTGATAGAGCTGACAGGACAACTTGCCGTCCGCCACATAGAATTGAAACAGGCAATGACAGGGCGGCAACGCCATGTGATCCACATCAGCCACGTTCCATGCGCTAACAATCAAGCGACGGCTATCGGGATTGGTTTTAATCTGCTGCACAAGATTGCTGATCTGATCCACCGTGCCGCCATCAGACGTCGGCCAGCTACGCCATTGATGGCCGTAGACGGGACCGAGATTGCCCTGCGCGTCAGCCCACTCATTCCAAATGCTGACGCCGTTCTCTTTAAGATAGGCAATATTGGTGTCTCCGGCGAGAAACCACAAAAGTTCATGAATAATGGATTTAAGGTGGAGTTTTTTCGTGGTCAGGCAGGGGAAACCCGCCGCCAAATCAAAACGCATCTGATAGCCGAAGACAGAGCGCGTCCCCGTGCCCGTGCGGTCGCCTTTTTCCACGCCTGTGTCGCGGACATGGCGGAGTAAATCGAGATATTGCTGCATAGAGAGACTGATTCCAGATTCTGTCTGCTGTGGCTAGTATATAATGATAAAGCCGCAATATGAGCCACCCTCTACATGGACAACTTTCATGGCGCAACACGATCATCTATTGCGGCGGCAGCATTAGTGCCACACTCAATGCCTTTCACAGTACCTCCTCGGTCATACAGATGTGGCGATCTACGACGGCTCGCTTTCGGAATGGGGGCATGACCCGACTCTGCCTATGACAACAGGCGAATGAGCAAATGGGATTTGATCCATCCCTACGCACTCTATGCTGAGCCCCTGCTACAGACAGCTCCGCATTTCAGCAAATAAATGGAATTAGGCTGCCGCTAGAGAGACGCCTAGTTCAATGAAAAAACTCATCTACTCTATTCTTTAATCGATAACGCTCAAACTCAAATACGAATGCAAGCTTTTCCGGATTTTTCACTTTTACGGTTGGATCAACATACATATAAATATGATACTTATCCTTTGGTTTTTGTTGTGCGAGTTGAGAAAGCTCCTGATGCGTCATCAACCAAATACGATCGCCTGATAAATCAACTAGAGCCAATAAATCAGCAGGGTTCTTCTCAGGTACCCACCAATCCAATGCTTCTTTACCTTTACCACCCCCTGGTTTTGGTTTGAGGTTGGTTTTCACCTGAATTGTGAGAGGCTGAGCTCGTTTGGGTGAATAAGCAACCAAATCGATGCCATCATCTGTGGTGAGGTGAGCTGTTTCAACGCCAAGAGACAACAACTGATATTGCACCAGCAATTCACCACATTTTCCAATTTGTTGGGGCGTTAATTTCATGAACAATAAAACCTCAGTTATAAAAAGCTAACAGAGGTGAAAAAGGAAAACTTTGCCATTGATTGCACCAGCTAAATAACATCATTGTGCCGCGGCGACATGCAAGGTTATCCCCTCATAGGCACGTACCGCCGCGAATACCTCGGATAGGTTATCCGCTCGCGGATTACCTTTGTCACTCAACATACGCATGAGACTTTCCGGCTTTTTATTGGTGGCTTTTGCCAGTTCCTGAAAGCCAATCGTTGCATTGATATAATCCCGCAACAAGGCTTTGCCTGTCGCTGCTTCACCATTGACAAAACATTCTACGGCCTCCGTCAAAAGACCTATGCGAAAGTCCGGGTCATTTTCGGCGCGGGCTTTGACCGTTTCTCTGAATTTTCGTGTTAATGCCATCTTAGTTGCGTTCTTTCTTTTTGCGAGCCTTGTACGTTTTCCAATGTGTTTGCGCTTTCTCGATTGCGGCATCTTGCCGTTTTTTTGTGCTGCCGCCCAAAAGGACCACTAGCTTATCGCCATCCCGCCCAAAATAAATGCGATAGCCTTGTTGGAAATGAATACGGGTTTCACTCACGCCTTGCCCGACTGGCTTCACATCCCCAAAGTTCCCATTCTCCATTTTTGTAATCGCTGTGGTGACTTTCAAAGCGGCTGGGGCTTTTAGCTTAAGAAACCATGTTGAAAAGGGGCTTTGACCGTCTTCGTCCTCATATTCCACCACTTCCTTATCACACATTTACTAACCTATATGTTATTATTAGTCAATATGATGACTTTAATTCAAATTGTGGTGAATATACAATAAGTAGTTATTTGATCGAAGCTCAACTTCTTAAAGACCAAAGTCGAATCAACTCCACCCTCTTTATTCTTTAACCTCTAGGGCCTATATAAAGGATGCTGGCTTGCCAGCTATGGCGATAAACGGACACATAATAAGCGGACTGGACCCGGGGGCGGTACCCGGCGCCTCCACCACAAGCCCATCAGGAAAGACGGATCTGATGGGTTTCTGTGGGGGCGAAATAGGATCGACAGACGTGTAAAAGTGACACCTTTCGCTCGGTGAGGCACCACCGATATCGGTCCACTATTATAGTTGCAAATGACAACTACGAAGGAGAAGTCGCTCTCGCTGCGTAACGCAGTGCGAGAACTTCGCTTAGAACTCCTCAGCTTTTCCTAAGTTGAGGCGGGGTTCGGCGGCACCTGGCAACAGAAGCCGCCACTTCTTTATTGCGTGGAGAGTGTCACAGGCTGACGGCGCTGGCGCTGAAAACACCCCATCATACCCAACATGGTGAGCATCAACAGAAACGCTGCCGGTTCTGGGATAGGTACAGTGGACTGATCAACCACCCAGCGCCCCGTGGCCCCTTGGCAAGCCGGGCTCCCCGTCTGCGCACATGCACCGCCAATGTCCGTATTGCTCTGATCAATGGTCCAAAGGCCAAACCGGTCAGAGGCGAGCGAAATATCAGATCCGGTATCATTGGCATAAATCGATCCAAACAGGCCGACGCCATCCGTGCGGACATCAAACGCATAAATTTCAAAAGTGAAAAGCTCGGCAAAAACCACATTCGCAGAAAATGAAATGGTCGCGGGGGTGAAACGCATCGAAAATGTGGTCACTGGCGATTGTGAAGGGTCAGTGGGTGTCGGGCACACACCGCAAGGAGACCCGGCGGTCCCCACTTGTGCGACGCGTGCAAAATAAGCATCGTCGCTGATCTCTATGTGACCCGCGTAAGAAACGCCGCCCTTGCTCGTGCCCAGTTCTTGCCAATGATAAATCACGCCCGCTTGCGCAGCGGTTGAAAAACTCCATACAGATATAAAAGCGATCAAAAAGCGTATCATCCGTCGTTCCCATCAAAATCAGATCATTGGCCCACACTGACACAGAGCCTTTAATTTCTCATGAAAAAGAGCAAGAGCCGGGCCAAAGACGAAGGGTGCGATCACGTCTTCGCAGATTGACCCTGTGTTGGTTAACACCGCATACGGATTTGTTAGGGTTAACTCTGCAGGGTGCGGTGCGAAATGTGTTGCAAGAAATCTTAGGGAAGACCCAATATTTTA
>JANQLI010000117.1 GCA_028280675.1 Alphaproteobacteria bacterium | reverse complement strand
GGCGATACACTAGTGCGGCATCCCGATGTGCATCGCATTGGGTTTACCGGGTCCGTACCGACCGGTCTTGCGATTCAACGCTCTGCCGCTGAAGTGGGCGTGAAGCACGTGACTTTAGAGCTTGGCGGCAAAAATCCGATGATCGTTTATCCCGATGCGGACATCGATAAAGCGGTGGAAGCAGCGATTGCGGGCATGAATTATTCCTGGGCCGGGCAATCTTGCGGTTCGGTGTCGCGTCTCATGGTGCATGAAAGCGTTTATGATGAAGTTGTCGGACAGGTCAAAGCGGGTGTGGAATCGCTCAGCATTGGCGATCCGCTTGATCCGCATTCCGAAATGGGGCCGGTCAATAACAAAGCGCATTACGACCGGGTTGTGCAATATGTCGATGTGGCGCTTCAAGATGGTGCGACATTGCTGTCTGGCGGCAAGCGGCCCGAAGGCGCGCAATACGAAAAAGGCTATTGGCTGGAGCCGACATTGTTTGCCGATGTCACCATGGATATGCGCATTGCCAAAGAAGAAGTGTTTGGGCCGATCCAATCCATCATCAAATGGTCCGATGAAGATGACATCCTCGCCATGGCGAACGATTCCGAATTTGGCCTGACGGCGGCAGTGTGGACCAATGACCTTAACACCGCCATGAAAATGGCGCGTGCCCTTGACACCGGCTATGTGTGGATCAACGGCGTAGCGCAACATTATGTCGGTACGCCTTTTGGGGGTCGGAAAAATTCAGGCCTTGGCGGCGAGGAATGTTTGGAAGAGCTGCTTAGCTATACACAAAATAAATCGATTCACGTGATGTTGGGTTAATTTCCTCTCTTGTTAAGGGAGAGGGATGTGCTCCCAATTCCTTGATCCTTCGAGACGGACCTGATCCGGGAAGCGAGCTTTAGCTCGCGTCTCGAAAGGTCGAAGGCCGGTTTCAATCAAACACGTAGCGTTTGTTGCGCACCTCGACATTCGGCGGGCGCTTGTGCGTTTCAAAAAGGTCATAGCCTTCTTTCAGGTTGCGCCAAAAGTCAATCCATGTGTGGGTGCGATAAAGCGCCATCGTGGCATCTGTCATATGGAATGGAAAAATATGCACACGCACAAATGGTTGTCCTGCGTTAAGGGCATCTGACAGGATGGTGTAAATGTTTTCGATTCCCGCATTGGTCATGGCGTAACAGCCAATCGACACACACGCGCCATGCACCATCAAGAACGATCCGGTGCGGCCATGGGCGCGGTCATAGGCATTTGGAAAACCCAAATTAAACGACAAGTGATAGCTGCTGTTGGGGTTCA
Organism: Alphaproteobacteria bacterium; assembly: GCA_028280675.1. GTDB lineage: Bacteria > Pseudomonadota > Alphaproteobacteria > SMXP01 > SMXP01 > JANQLI01. The sequence goes on along the minus strand of JANQLI010000117.1, from coordinate 7,111 downwards.
GACGTTCTGGTGTGACGAAGTAAAATCCTTCCGGCGCTTGGTTATCTCCTTCGCGCAGTTTCGGTCCTAAATCCCCCGAATAGGTGCAGATGGGATAGGATTTTAAGAGTGTGAAGTTACCATCACTCTTCTCAACAAAAATTTCTAACACGCGTTCGTGTTTGAAGATGCGCATAAAAATCGGTGCGCCGCGTCTGACGCCGTTGTTGGCGAAGAGGCGATCCAGAGCGGGTCCGACACGTGCTGCGGCCTGCTTATCGCGCGGTGTCCAAAGCGGTTTGCCAAAACTTGGCGTTGCAGCGATGAGGCTCGTCAAACCCAAACTCACGATGCGGCGGTTCAGCAAATCTACGAATCTCCTTTGCTCATTAGCCTATCTTTCAGAAAGATTATGCAGATTTTGCGGCAGGATGACGATTGACTCTGACACGGGTCCTTTTCATGATGACACGAAAGGGGAAATGTCATGATCACATGCATACGCAGATCGATATTGCGGCCCGTTTGGGGTTTGTGGATGTGCGCCCTCAGCAGCTTTATGGCTGTTTCCGTTGCCGCAGCGCAAGAGCCACCGCCCGGCGCTTTTGTCGAAAAGGTGTCGTTCTTCAACGGCGGGCAGTACAGATATTATGTGTATGAGCCTGTCACCAAAGTGGAGACGCCTTGGTTGGTGATCCTCTTGCACGGGTCCGGCAGTAACGGCAAAGTTGCGCGCGCAGGATCAGCATTTGAATTTGAAAAACTCGCCGAAGAGCATGGCGGCATTGTTGTCTATCCCGAAGGGTATGAAAAACACTGGAATGATTGCCGTCCTGATACGGATTTTGCGACCGCACGGGACGGGAAACACGATGTCGGGTTTCTGGTGAATCTTAAAAGCGATATGATGCGGACATATAACGTTGACCCGGATCGTGTGTTGCTCGCAGGCACATCAAATGGGGCGCATATGGTGTACCGGGCGGCATTAGAGAGACCCGCATCCTTTGCGGCCTATGCGGCGTTTGCGGCGAACCTCACCATTGATGAAACGGTGAAATGCATTCCATCCGGCATACCGGTGGATATGATGATCATTGCCGGCACAGACGATCCAGTCAGTCCATATCAGGGTGGCACTGTCTCGGTCTTTGGAAAATTGCAAGGCGACGTGCGCTCGGCACAGGCCACCGCTAATTATTGGGTGGATCTGGCCGGTTACGATACGCCTCCCGGTGAGATTGAACATCTTGATGTCAATGAAGAGGATGAAAGTACAGTGACGTCATATATATGGTCAGCGGAGGGGAAACCGCGCGTGCACTTCATGACCGTCAATGGCGGCGGGCATGTTTTGCCGCACCCGGACATGACTTTCCCGCCTTTCTTTGGCAACGCCAATAAAGATGTCAATGGCCCACGCATGATGTGGGAGTTTTTTGCAGGCACATTTGAGGACTAAATATGTGGGATTAGTCCTTTATCCTTCGAGACGAACTAAGCTTGCTCTGAGAGTGCCGCTGGTGCTGCGAAAGGGTTCTCCTCAGGATGAAGGACTAATGAGAAAAAGGCCTTCATCTTGAGGAGCTCGCGAAGCGAGCGTCTCGAAAGGTCGAAGGCCGATTGACACATAATTCATTGTTTAACCCACATCCGCAAACGCATCTGGATAAATCAGCGGACCTGGCGCGACAGTTTCAGCGGTGAGCATTTTTGCCATCAAGTGCGGGCCCGCATAATCCGATGTATAGGCCTCCGCAGCTTTGACGGAAAAGCCAAAGCGTTTGTAATACACAGGCTCACCAAGCACGACGACCATTTTCCATCCTTCATTGGTCAACTTGCGCAGGCCTTCGGTGATCAACTTGCTGCCAATCCCTTTCCTTTGATGATCGGGGTGCACCGCAATAGGCGCAAGTGCGAGCGCTTTGCTGGGCGCTTTGAGGCGCGAAAAGGCGACATGTCCTAAAAGGCGCCCGCTGTCTTTCGCAATCAGGGAGAGCTCTAAGTCGCTGCCTTGCCGCAAGCCCTGAATCAGGTTTGCTTCCGCATCGCCGCCAAAGGCGCTGATCGTAAGCGCGCGAATTTGATTCCAATCTTGATAGGTTTCAGGACGAATGATCATGACACATCATCCCGCGCGAATTGATAGGCCCTTGTCACATTTGCGATATGCACGTGATACGATGCGTACCACTTCTCTTGGCCGCGTTTTTGCGCACCCATATGTTCGCTGACATTTTTCCACGTCTTGGCGCTCTCTTCATCACGCCAATAGGAAATGGCAATGCCAAAGCCATCTTCATTGCGTGCAGACTCAAAGCCTAAATACCCTTCTTGCATGGCGGCGAGGCGTTCCAATTCCGCGGCCATGGTTTCATATCCATCACCCTCTTGGGGCGTGCGGATACTCGAAAAAATCACAGCCACATAGGGCGGGTGTGGCGGTGATGTAAAAGCAGGCATCGGTATCGTGTCCGGTGGTCGAAATCGCGTGTCACAAGCATTATATGTAGAACCCAACATGCGGAATGGCAATGGACGAAGCTTGGATTGCGGCGAATTACCGCCTATAACCCAGCTATATCATGTGGATAGGAGCAGATTGCCCATGGGGCAGACTCTATTTGATAAATTATGGGATGAGCACACGGTCACGCCTCTCGAAGATGGCGCGGACCTAATTTATATGGATCGCGTGTTCTTACATGAACGCACCGGCTCCATTGCGCTGAAAAGCATTGAAGCGGATGGCCGCAGCGTGCGCGACAAATCCCAAGTCTTTTGCACCATGGACCATATTGTCGATACGTTTCCGGGCCGCACCGATGACACCATCATGCCCTCGGGCAAAGACTTTATTCAAAGCACCCGTGAGTCGGCGAAAGCCGCAGGGATCACCTTGTTTGATCTTGGCGATATACGCCAAGGCATTGTGCATGTAGTCTCACCCGAACAAGGCATTGCTTTGCCGGGGCTGACGCTTGTCTGTCCCGACAGCCACACCTGCACGGAAGGGGCCGTCGGCGCGCTCGCGTGGGGCATTGGCTCCACCGAAGCTGAGCACGCCATGGTGACGAAAACGTTACGCGTGCAAAAACCGAAAACCATGCGTGTATGGTATGACGGCGCGCTGGGCCTTGGCGTGACCGCAAAAGACATGATCTTGCACCTGATCGGCATCTATACGGCGGCTGGCGGATCGGGCTATGCGATTGAGTTTGCCAGTCCTGCTGTCGAAGCTTTGGAAATGGAAGCGCGCTTTACGCTCTGTAACATGGCGGTGGAGTTTGCCGCCTTCTTGGGTCTTGTTGCGCCGGACGACAAAACCATTGCTTATGTCAAAGGCCGTCCTTTTGCCCCCACTGGGGAGGATTGGGATAAGGCGGAAGCCTATTGGCGGACGCTGCGCAGCGATGACGATGCTGTCTTCGATAAAGAGATCATAATCGATTGCGCTGATATTGCGCCAACCATCACATGGGGCAACTCGCCGCAACATACTGCGCCGATCAACGGTGTGGTGCCGGACCCAAATGATGTAGACGATGCCAATCTAAAAAAGTCCATGATCCGGGCGCTTGACTATATGGATGTCACGCCAGGCACACCGCTTGAGAGTTTGGAGATTGATGCGGCGTTTATTGGCTCCTGCACCAATTCACGCATTAGCGATTTGCGCGCCGCCGCCACCTTGCTCAAAGGCCATAAAGTGAAAGAGGGTGTGAAAGCCATTGTCGTGCCGGGATCGGGTTTGGTTAAACAACAGGCCGAAAAAGAAGGGCTCGATAAAATTTTTACGGAAGCCGGATTTGAATGGCGGGAAAGTGGGTGCTCCATGTGTTTCTTTGCTGGCGGTGAGCATATGGGCTTTCAAGAACGCGTGGTCTCCACCACCAACCGTAATTTTGAAAGCCGTCAAGGACCCGAAACACGCACCCATCTGGCGAGCCCCATTGTCGCGGTGGCCTCGGCCATCACCGGCAAAATCACCGATCCCCGTCAGTTTATGTCAGAGGGGGAGGCGTAATGGAAAAGTTCACCACACATAAAGGCGTGGCGGCGCCGATCCTGCGCATTAATATTGATACCGATGCGATTATCCCAAGCCGCGAGATGAAGCGCGTCTCCAAGCAAGGCTTGAGTGAAGGCATGTTCGCCATCTGGCGTTATACGGAACCCGGCGGCCGCGCGCCGAACCCGGATTTTGTGCTCAACAAACCAGACTATGCAAATACCTCGATCATTTTATCCGGTGTGAATTTTGGCTGCGGCTCAAGCCGCGAGCATGCAGTGTGGGCGCTGGCGGAATATGGCATTCGCAGCATCATTGCGCCAAGTTTTGGCGCCATCTTTTATAATAACTGCATTCGCAATGGGGTTTTGCCCATTGTGCTCGACGATGCTGTGGTGCAAGACTTGGCGGCGCAAGTGGAGGCTGATCCGCAAGCGAACCAGATTCACATTGACCTTAAACAAAAAACCGTTACGGCCCCAAATGGAGATGTGCATGCATTTGATATTGATGACGGGCAACAAGAGATGCTTCTTGAAGGGCTTGACGTGATTGGTTTGACCTTGCGGCATGAGGCGGAGATCAACGCCTTTCAAGACAAAGATCGCACCGCGCGCCCTTGGGTGTATGTATAAACGAGAAGCAAACGCGCGCGCACCAAAGACAAAAGATATTGATCTCAAAATGGCGTAATGGATCTTGTAACAGCGTCCGGTCATGACTAAATCATCGGTATCTTTCAATCGCACTCACAACATTAAGGATGACAGATGTCCATTACTGAGACCGACCTTGCCGAGGCCCGCAAAATTTGGGGGAACGCCCTTGTCGCCATCGCAAAAGCTTATGAGGCGGACGGCGTTGACGGTGCCCGTGCCGTTGCTGAAGGTGCGTTGGATGCAGCATATGGCTACAATCTCGGTCCAGTTTTATTCAAACCCACGCTGGCAAGTGGCGAGAAAACATTTCGGCCGACACGCAAAGGGGCTTTAGCCTACTTTGTTGGTCACGACGATGACTATCCCCTCGACGGCGGATTTGGCATCAAAGGCTGGCGTGACGTCACATCCGAGACATCCGCCAGCTTTATCGACGGCGATGTCGCCATGTGGATGGGTTGGGTCACCATGACCGATAAAGACGGTCAGGTCACCAAGGTAGACAAGAGTTGGGGCTATAAGAAAGACACTGACGGTACGCTGCGCATCGTGCTGCATCACTCATCTTTGCCTTACCAACCGTAAACCCCGGCACAGCACGATCGCCCACTTCGCCAGGGCGTTCACGGATCGAGACGGCATGAAGGTATGCCGCCAAGCTGCGCCCCTTTGAGGCTGGATGTTTCGGCCGACGTGCACGATCCCTAAGAACACATATAGCACATCAAACACAACGGATCGCCAACTTGCGGTGGTGTTTGTTTCCAAGAGTGCGCGACATCTCAAGGGGTTATTGGCGTTTCTAACCACTTTAAGGTCGTCATTACAAAACTGTCATACGCGTAAGCCCATAGGGCCGTGCAAAATGCAACTTTTGTGATAATATGGCTAAACGAGGTGGGGTAACGTGACAGATGAGTTATACCAGATCATCGCATTTGCATGGGGTGCCATCGGTTTGCCCTATGGTCTTTATTATCTGTACGACCAACAAAAGCGCGCGAATAAAAAAGCCTTTCTCGAAGAGAAAGGTGTGTTGCACCAAGAGCTGTCACAGCAACTATCCGACGCCAAGCGCCGCAATGACGAGCTAACGCAAAAGACAGATCAATACGAAGACCAGCTTCGTGAGGTGAATGAATATTTTCAATCGATCAAACCCGATCTCGATAAGGTGGACTATATACGTGACGCCATTCAAGATATGGAAGATGTCTGGTTGAATGACGCGCGGAGTGAATCCGACTGTGAAGAGGTATTCCTTAAGTACAAATGGGTTCTGGAGCCTGATTATAAGATAGAAGACCTTCACGTCCGGAAATCCATTAAGAACGCGATAGGCATATTGCTTGGCAATGAGGCGTTCAGTGAGCCTGCCTATAAGAACATGCCGTATAATGCGAATCTTGTTGTCGATCTTTTTGCATTGGCAAATGTGAAATCATCCTTGCAGCCCAATCTCATCAATCAAGGCAAACAAGTTCCTCTGCTCCTCGAAATCAAAGCGCCGAATGTCGTCATTGGCGCGAAGGAAATTGAACAAATCTATGCCTATGCGCTTGGGTTGCTGAATCTCTCATCAAGAAAACTGTGGGGCGAACCCATCGAATGTCTTGTCATCGGTAAAAAGTTGTCATCCGACATACATGATATTTATTTGCGCTTTGGCGCGGAAACCCATGGCGCTGTGCGCATCACGCCAATGACATACGCGCAATTGATCCATCGTGCGCGGACTATGTACCGGCACTTTTTAGAGACTGTCCCGGACAATCCTGCGCATCAGCTTGCGTCAGATGACCCTCAGCCGGTGGACGCGCCAAAGCCTGTGCCTGCGCCCACCCCACCCAAACGTCAGGACGCTGACCAGAAACCACTGCAACAGCCACCCCCACAACGCATCACAACGCCCGTGACAGCCACGCCTACTTCGCCAAAAGACCCTGCCGCTACACCGCCTGTTTTTACGCAAAAAGAGAGGACTGCAAGAGAAAACCCCGCATTCCCAACGGCTGAAGAGGATGCGGAGTCGATCTTTGATCTGCGTTAATGTTCGTGGCGGCTGTCTCACATGGTGAAACGTATTTTTGCAACACACATATTAGTTTGTATAAGGTTGAAATGCACTTAATAATTGATGTCCTTTCATTTTTCGCCTAAACTAGCCTTCATAAAAAACATTATAAATGGAGGGTGGTATGCGGAAGGCTCAAAATATACTTATCTGTATTTCATTGATGCTTGGTGGATGTAGTTCTTTAGCGAAACAAGCTTCTGACATTGTCTTTATGCCGAACAAAGATTCAGCGCGTACGGCAGATGAGAGCACAAATCTCACTCTCTACTTTAAACCGAAACCTCAAAAGACAGGACCTGCCAGTGTGAATGCAGTCGGTCTGGCGGCTACAGCTATTCTTGATCAAGTCAGTACAACACTCACAGAAGAAGCGAAGCGCTA
>JANQLI010000084.1 GCA_028280675.1 Alphaproteobacteria bacterium | reverse complement strand
TTATTGATGAAGTCGCCGACTTAAAAGATGCGCCACAAGGGAACGAGCAAAAAGAACGTGATATTGAAGCGAAGCTAACCGCGCTTTTGTCTGCGCTGCCCAACATTCCTCACGATGACGTGCCGGAAGGGGAAGATGAAGACGCCAATGTCGAACTGCGTGTGATTGGCGAAAAGCCAAATTATACATTCACCCCGAAAGAGCATTTCGATCTCGGTGAAAATCTAGGCCAGATGGATTTTGAGCAAGCGGCCAAAATCTCCGGCGCACGGTTTGTCTTGTTGCGCAAAGATCTCGCGCGTCTTGAGCGGGCGCTTGCCGCTTTCATGTTGGATCTGCATACGTCAGAATTTGGCTATGAAGAAATTATCTCGCCTTTATTGGTTGGTGATGATGCAGCCTATGGCACGGGACAATTGCCAAAATTTGCCGAAGATCTTTTTCAAACCACGGATGGCCGTTGGTTGATCCCTACCGCCGAAGTGCCGGTGACGAATATTGTGCGCGAAAAGATCCTCAGCGAAGAAGAGTTGCCGCTGCGCATGACGGCTTACACACCCTGCTTTCGCAGTGAAGCGGGATCGGCTGGCCGCGACACACGCGGGATGATCCGCCAGCATCAATTCTCGAAGGTCGAGTTGGTGAGTATCACCACACCAGATAAGTCCGCCGATGAGCATGAACACCTCACATCATGTGCAGAAGAGGTTTTAAAACGCCTTGATTTGCATTACCGGGTTGTTGTGTTGTGCACCGGCGATCTTGGCTTTGGCGCCCGCAAAACCTATGACCTGGAAGTATGGCTTCCGGGACAGGATCAATTCCGTGAAATTTCGTCTTGCTCTGTCTATGGCGATTTCCAAGCGCGGCGCATGAATGCACGCTATCGGGTGGCAGGCGAGAAAAAGAAAACAAACTTTGTGCATACGCTCAATGGCTCGGCGCTTGCGGTCGGCCGGACCATGGTGGCGATCTTGGAAAATTATCAGCAAGAGGATGGCAGCATCGCCATTCCGGATGTCTTGCAATCCTATATGGGCGGGCTCACGAAGATTGCGCCTGCATCCTAAGAGAAAAGATCAAGAGTGATGAGGCCGCCTTTGCGTATTTTGCTTTCCAATGACGACGGCATTCATGCGCCGGGATTACAAGTGCTTGAGCATATTGCGGCGGAGCTGAGCGATGATGTTTGGGTGGTCGCGCCGGAAACCGAACAAAGTGGCGCCTCACATTCTTTGACGCTACATGAACCGTTGCGCATGCGCAAAGTCAGTGACAAAAAGTTTGCGGTCCAAGGCACGCCGACCGACTGCGTTATGATGGCGCTTCAGAATATTCTCAAAGATGACCGTAAACCCGATCTCCTCTTGTCTGGTGTCAACAGGGGCAGCAATCTGGCGGAAGACGTAACTTATTCGGGCACCATTGCCGCGGCGATGGAGGGGACGGTGCTCGGCATTCCTTCAATTGCCATGTCGCAGGTCTATAATTGGGAAGGGCGGCATAATGTGAAGTGGTCTTGCGCTGAACATCACGGGCCGTTGATTGTCCGTCAGCTTCTTGACACCGGGTAGCCTGACGATGTGCTGATTAATGTCAACTTTCCCGATTGTTTGGCGCAAAGCGTGGAAGGACTCGATGTCACTGTGCAGGGGCAACGGGATCAATCCATGACGATGATTGACGAGCGCACCGATACCCGTGGCAATCCTTATTATTGGCTTGGCCTGTCCCGCGGGATGGGGACAACGCAAGAGGGCACAGATTTACACGCAGTCTATCATGATCGCATTTCCGTCACACCGCTGCATATGAATCTGACTCATGCGCGGGCCCGAAATAATTTAGCATCGGCTTTTCAGGCCTATCCAAAAGCGTAATCAACGGCATATATAAAGAAGACATCACGGAAAGAGAGCATTGCGTGGCCGATGACTCGCAAAAGATAAGCCTGATTATGGCGCTGCGCCGCCAGGGCATTCACGATCCCAACGTCCTCGGGGCGATGGAACGGGTGCCGCGTGATCTTTTCGTTCCTGAAGCATTTCAAGACCATGCCTATGATAACAACGCATTGCCCATCGATTGCGGGCAAACCATCAGTCAGCCTTATATTGTGGCGTTGATGACCCAAGCGCTTGACCTGAATGACCGGTGCAAGGTGTTGGAGATTGGCACTGGGTCCGGCTATCAAGCCGCGATCCTGTCGCATCTCAGCCGCCGGGTTTACACGATTGAGCGCTACCGCACCTTGCATGCCCAGGCGCAGGAGCGCTTTCACACTCTCGGGCTGACCAATGTCACCGCCATGGTGGGGGATGGGACAAAAGGCTGGCCCGATCAAGCCCCCTTTGATCGCATTATCGTCACCGCCGCCGCGCCTGATATTCCTGAAAATCTCATTCAACAGCTCAAAATCGGCGGAAAATTAGTGATTCCGGTTGATAATGGGCCGGATGTTCAGGAATTGGTAACCATATCTCGACACGATGAGGGCGTGGAACGGCGCGACCTTATTCCTGTGCGCTTCGTTCCTTTGGTCGAAGGTGTAGCAAAAGAGCTTTAGGGCATGGGCGACCGCCCCGCGTATCCCGCGGAAAAGCTCGCAAAATCAGCTAAGAAACGGCAGGTGGACGATGTTAGGAACGGCAAAGACGACTCGGAATCTGGGCATTTTCGCACTGGTGGGCCTGATGGGCCTTTCAGCGTGCGCGCGGAACGATAATGGTGCGCCGGTGCAATGGGGACGGTCCTATGATACGCGCCCGCAGCAGCAGGCGGCCTATCAAACCAATATTCGCCGTGATGCTGTGATCACGAAAGCCAGTTACCAGCAGCCAACAGCGCCAAAGCGGGTCGCCACCACCAAACCGAATATGGACTATAGCCCGGTGACGAAAAACCTGCCGTATCAGGTTGAAGTGCAGAAGGGGCAAAATCTCTATCAGATCGCGCAAGCCCATGGCACGACGGTCGGGGAACTGGCTGACTATAATGGCCTCAAAGCGCCTTATACGTTAAGCGCCGGTCAAATGTTGGGGGTGCCGAACACCAAGATTCATGTCGTCCAGCAAGGCGACACCGTTTACAGCATTTCGCGGCGCTACCGTCTTGAAACCTGGGAGCTTGCTGACCTGAATGACATTAAATGGCCGTACACAATCCACCGCGGTCAAGAGCTGCGTGTCTCGGGATCAATTCCGCAGAAGCGCGTGAAACCAGACTATGAAGTGAGGACAGCGCAAGCGCCTGCCGCCGCTACGCCTGTGCAGAAAACCTCTTTTGGCCCGACCTATCAACAAACGGTTGAGGTGTCTACGCTGCCAGCCGCGAAACCGGCGACCCGAAAAGCGGCCCCGGCGCAGCAAGCCGCCATGCCGCTCCCGCCATCACCCAGCGGCACGCAAGGTTTTATCTGGCCGGTGGATGGTAAGATCATTTCAACCTACGGCCCGAAAACGAACGGTCAGCATAATGACGGCATCAATATCGCCACCCGCAAAGGCGCGCCGGTGCGCGCGGCGAAAAGCGGCCGTGTGACCTATGTCGGGAATGAGTTGAAAAATTACGGCAATCTGATCTTGATCAAACATGACAATGGATATGTCACCGCCTATGCCCATAACAGCCGGATGAAGGTGAAAGAAGGGCAATTCGTCAATCAAGGCCAGGTCATTGCCGAAGCGGGCAGCACCGGGGACGTGAAAACCACCCAAGTGCATTTTGAAATCCGCAAGGGCCGGAAGTCGGTGAATCCGAATAAGTATTTGTAACAAAGACTCGACGCACCCCGGTTTAACCGGGGTGTCCATTCATTTATATTTCTTCTTCGTATGACATTGGATCGCCCGGTCAAGCCGGGCAACGTCGATGTTAGGGCCTTCGACCTTTCGAGACGCTCACTTTGTTCG
>JANQLI010000009.1 GCA_028280675.1 Alphaproteobacteria bacterium | reverse complement strand
TTAACGAAGCGGCCAATGGCGCGTACACCTTTACTTGGCGTGTGTTCTGCGATTGGTATGTGGAATTCATGAAGCCAATTCTAAATGGCGATGACGCCGCCGCCATTGCTGAAACCCGCGCCACATGCGCCTGGGTTCTCGATCAATGTTTGATTCTGCTGCATCCGTTCATGCCATTCATGACCGAAGAACTTTGGCAGCGTTTGGGTGAGCACGGTCCTGCGCGTGAGACCATGTTGATCCGCGCGAGCTGGCCCGATTATGGCGCCAGCCTGATTAACGCCCCTGCCGCAGCGGAGATGGCGTGGGTGATCCGCCTTGTCTCCGACATTCGTTCGGTCCGGTCTGAAATGAATGTCCCAGCGGGTGCGAAGATCCAGCTCTTATTGAAAGGTGCGTCCGATACGTCGCTGGCGCGGCTTGAAACCCATCAAGATTTGATCTTGCGTCTTGCGCGCCTTGAAAGCGCCGGGGCGGCTGATACGATTCCAGAAGGCTCTGTGCAGTCAGTGCTTGATGAAGCGACGCTGATCTTGCCGCTTGCCGATGTGATCGATCTCGATCAAGAAAAAGCGCGTCTCACGAAAGAGATCGCGAAGACCGAAAAAGAGATCGCGCAGATTGAGAAAAAACTCGGCAATGACAAGTTTGTCGCCAATGCACCAGACCATGTTGTGCAGGAACAGCATGACCGCAAAGCCGGGTATCAAGAGACGCAAAGCAAACTCAAAGACGCCTTGGCTCGTTTGTCAGGCGCTGCATAAGTAAATTGTGGACGAGAAAGACATGACCAAATTCGATAAATCCAAATTGCCGAGCCGCTATGTCACGGTCGGCCCAGAGAGCGCGCCGCACCGGTCCTATTATTACGCCATGGGGCTTGGCACCAAAGAGATTGAGCAGCCTGTTGTCGGTGTCGCGTCCTGCTGGAATGAAGCGGCGCCGGGTAACATCGAATTGATGCGTCAAGCCCAAGCGGTGAAGCGCGGGGTTGCGGAAGCTGATGGCACGCCGCGGGAGTTTTGCACCATCACCGTAACGGATGGCATCGCCATGGGGCACCAAGGCATGAAATCATCGCTTGTGTCCCGCGAAGCCATTGCCGACTCCGTTGAATTGACCATGCGCGGGCATTGTTATGATGCGCTTGTTGGGTTGGCGGGGTGCGATAAAAGTTTGCCGGGTATGATGATGGCCATGTTGCGCCTTAACGTGCCGTCGATTTTTTATTATGGCGGGTCGATCTTGCCAGGCCGGTATAAAGACAAAGACGTCACCGTGATTGATGTTTTCGAAGCGGTGGGGAAACACGCAGCGGGCAATCTTGATATTCGCGAATTGCACGCCATCGAAAAAGTCGCTTGCCCAAGCGCAGGCGCCTGCGGCGGACAATATACCGCCAACACCATGGCCTGTGTCTCTGAAGCGATTGGCCTCGCGTTGCCATTGTCATCGGCGGCGCCAGCGCCTTACGAAAGCCGCGATGAATACGCCCATGCCAGCGGCGTTGCGGTGATGAACTTGATTGAAAAAAACATCCGCCCGCGCGACATCTGCACCCGTGAAGCATTTGAAAACGCGGCCACCGTTGTTGCGGCGACCGGCGGGTCCACCAATGCGGGCTTGCATTTGCCCGCCATGGCCAGCGAAGCAGGGATAGACTTCAATCTTGAAGAGGTGGCTGAGATCTTTAAGAAGACGCCTTATATTGCCGATTTGAAACCTGGCGGCAATTATGTGGCCAAAGACATGTATGAAGCGGGCGGCATGCCGATCTTGCTCCGTACACTGCTGGATGGTGGCTACATCCACGGCGATTGCATGACCGTGACCGGCAAAACCATTGCCGAAAACCTCGAAGGCGTTGCGTTCAATGCGGATCAAAAAGTGATTTATCCGGTTTCCAATCCACTGTCTCCCACAGGCGGTGTGGTTGGCTTGAAAGGCAATCTTGCGCCGGAAGGGGCGATTGTCAAAGTCGCAGGCATGAAAACGCTGCAATTCACCGGCGCGGCGCGCTGTTTTGATTGCGAAGAGGACGCCTTCAAAGCGGTTGAAAACGGCGATTATAAAGACGGCGACATTATCGTGATCCGTTACGAAGGTCCGAAAGGCGGCCCCGGCATGCGGGAGATGCTCGCCACCACGGCGGCGATTTACGGGCAAGGGCGCGGCGAGACAGTGGCGCTGATCACAGATGGGCGTTTCTCTGGCGGCACGCGCGGCTTTTGTGTCGGGCATATCGGCCCCGAGGCCGCCGTCGGCGGTCCCATCGGGCTCTTGAAAGATGGCGATATGATCACCATTGATGCGGTCAATGGCACCATTGATGTCGATCTTTCGGACGCGGAATTGGCCGCGCGGAAGAAAGATTGGTCCCCGCGCAAAACCGATTACAATACCGGTGCGCTGTGGAAGTATGCTCAAGGTGTCGGCCCGGCCTATAAAGGCGCGTTGACGCATCCTGGCGCCAAAGACGAAACCCACGTTTACGCCGATATTTAGCCTGACCAATCGATAAACTGATTATGACTTGCATTTGCGTTATGCAGGACTGATTCAGTTTGCTGGATTGAATGTGGTGAATTGTCTCAGGGACGGGGTGTCTCATTGGGACTTGCTTTATTGTGGTCTACCCTTTCCAAATGAGAGAGGAATATACACAACATACTTGCGGATGGGCGTGATGACTTTGCTTGAGCAACAGCATGCGCCGGTTTATCGCTCGACGTTAGGTCAGAGTTTTCATGTGCTGCCGCGTCAGATTCAAGATCTGCACGACGAAACCATTGAAAAAACAGCCATTGGACATGCGCGGGTTGAAGGCGGCGCGCATTATCTCAATCGCTTGCTCGGGCGCATGTTTCATCTGCCTGCGCCACATGACGACATCCCCATTCAACTGACCCGGCGTATTCGGAAGTATAAAGAATCGTGGTGTATTGGATTTGGCGATGAATCTATTTGCTTCACCCAAGAAACCGGCAAAGGGCGAAAGGCGGGCATGATTGTCGGGCGCATTGGACCTGTGGCTGTGCCTTGTGCTGTACGTGTGCGGAGCAACGGGCTGTTTTTCAAACAGCAGGGGGCATCCATCTTCGGGA
>JANQLI010000038.1 GCA_028280675.1 Alphaproteobacteria bacterium | reverse complement strand
CCCTTACTTGATTTGACCAGCCACAAACCTTGACCGTCAGCAAACTTTCCTTTGCTGAGGCTCTTCGCTTTCATCTGAGTGAGTGCGTTTCTGACAGTCACAATAGCCCACCTTTTGGCCCACCTCGATATGTGTGAAACTATGTACTGCGATGTTCACCTATGCAACACAAAAATCCATAAAACCCAATAAATATATAGGTTTTTGAGAGTGTATGTTCATCTATGAAAAGTGGGAATGGTGCCGCTGGAGAGAATTGAACTTTCGACCTCACCCTTACCAAGGGTGCGCTCTACCACTGAGCTACAGCGGCCCTGAGGGCGGTGGACCGCACGTTGGGTCCATCATGCGTTGAGTGGAGGCTCTATACCCTATGGATGGACGGATGGGAAGGGAGATTTCATCGCAAAATCCCTGATTTTCGCCCATTTGCCCATTTTTTTGCACCCCCTGGCCTTTCTCCTGACACCATGTCTTGCTTCTCTGAAGCGAGCTGGGCTATCAAACGAGCCTGCCACAGATGAAGGCTGCCATGACGATGAGCGAAAACGCTAAAAATGAGCCAAAATCGGAGGCCCCTCCGAGTAAACAAGACGCCCGTGCTGCGCGTCAAGCTGAAGCATTGCGCGCCAATCTTCGCCGCCGCAAAGCCCAAAGCCGTGCGAGGAAAGACACCTCATCGTCCCCTTCCCAATCATAAGCCGTCTTGCAGTGACGACACAGCGCACAGTGTGTAGCCAGACAGCCAAGAAGGATATTGAGTAACATTATGGATCGTATTCTTGTTCGCGGCGGACACCCTCTCAATGGCGACATACATATCAGTGGCGCGAAAAATGCGGCGCTGCCCCTGATGGTGGCGACTCTCCTTACGGATGAATCCCTTGAGCTTGCCAATATTCCCCACCTTGTTGATATCAGCCAGATGGCAAAGCTATTGGCGCAATTCGGTGTTGAGCTCAATATCAATGGGAATCCCAAAGCAGGCTCTGAAGACGGTCGTTTACTCACGCTGACAACAAGGAATGTTACAAGCACCGAAGCGCCTTATGACATTGTGCGGAAAATGCGCGCCAGTTTTCTTGTCTTCGGCCCTTTGCTCGCGAGAGCTGGACAGGCGCGTGTCTCACTGCCAGGAGGCTGTGCGATTGGCGCGCGGCCTGTGGACTTGCACCTCAAGGCCCTCGAAGCGATGGGGGCAGAGATTGTGCTCGAAGAAGGTTACGTTTCAGCAAAGGCGCCCTATGGCCTGACCGGGGCACGGGTGGCATTTCCTTTTGTCTCGGTTGGGGCGACAGAAAACGCCCTCATGGCGGCATCTCTTGCGCGCGGCGAAACAGTCCTTGAGAATGTTGCGAGAGAGCCCGAAATCTCGGACCTTGCGGAATGCCTCATCGCCATGGGAGCGCAGATCGAAGGACACGGGACCTCGACGATTCATGTCCAAGGACAAGACAGATTACATGCTGCGCATCACCGTGTGCTGCCAGACCGGATTGAAACCGGCACATATGCGATGGCTCCTGCGATGGCAGGGGGGTCTGTGTTTCTCAAAGGCGCGCGGGTCGATCTCATTGGCGCCCTTCTCCCTGTGCTGCGTCAAGCGGGCATCCATGTGGAAGAAACTGAAGATGGCCTTTTTGTTTCGGATAAAGGCGGACGCCATAAAGCTGTCGATATTGAGACAGAGCCTTACCCTGGATTTCCGACGGACCTGCAAGCGCAATTCATGGCCCTAATGAGCACAGCGATTGGCACATCCCATATTAAAGAAGTTATCTTTGAAAATCGCTTTATGCACGTGCCTGAACTCACGCGTATGGGGGCGGATATAACCGTTGATGGACAAATGGCTCACGTCAAGGGCGTCGATCATCTCAAAGGCGCGCAAGTCATGGCGACAGATTTGCGCGCATCCGTGAGCCTTGTCCTTGCAGCCATGGCGGCGGAGGGCGAAACAGTGGTCAACCGGGTGTACCACCTCGATCGTGGTTTCGAGCGCATTGAAGAAAAACTTGGGGCCTGTGGGGCTTCCATTGAGCGTATTAAAGAATAGCCGCGTGCATACGATTCTCTTGGCCTTTTTCAGCGTTTTCGTTATGTAAGAGCCACATGATCCGACGTTATACAGCAAAAAGGGATAAAACCGGTGAGAACACCATTGCGATTGCTGGCGCATGATCAAGATGATCTCGCCGTTATATCGGCAGCGTTGCAAGATGCTCTCTTGCATGTTGGCGATATGGTCTACCAATCGCGCCAGCATCGATTTGCGGCTGTCTTAAACCGGTTTTGTTGGGAAGAGCTCAAGGAAACAAAGACAAAAAAATCACTGTTTGGAAAGCCAATCTATCATCGCGTACAAACGGGGCTGCATTTTGAGGATGTTCGCAAAGTGCGATCCCAGTATATTGCCCTAGATAAGAAAGACGCTGTTCTATCATTGTTGAGTTTGACAGTTGAAGACATGGAAGATGGGTATCAATTGGTTACCCTTGCATTTGCTGGTGGTGGTACGATTCAAATTGAAGCTGAATGCGTGAATGCATCATTGCAAGATATAAGTGAACCTTGGAAAACACAGAATCTCCCAGAGCATGAAGTGGATGACAACAATGTCAAAAAGTAAAGTCACATGGCTGAATCAGAACGACGCGGATTTTGAAGCATCGTTTGAGGCCTTGCTTCATGCCAAGCGCGAAGTTTCTGTGGATGTGAATGATGCGGTCGCAAAAATTCTCTCAGATATAGCAGAGCAAGGCGATATTGCCTTGAAGCGTTATACTGAGAAGTTTGATCGCTTAAATTTTTCAAATGTCACCTTACGCATCTCTCAGGATGAGATCGCGCAAGCCTTATCACAGTGTGCGGAAGACTCGTTAGCAGCCTTGCGTGTTGCGGCGGAGCGGATCGAAGCATATCATCGGCGTCAGATGCCAGAAGACGATCAGTTTACTGATGAGCAAGGTGTTGAGTTAGGTCACCGTTGGACAGCCATACAAGCCGTTGGTCTTTACGTGCCAGGCGGAACGGCTGCCTATCCAAGCTCTGTGCTGATGAATGCTATTCCAGCGAAAGTCGCGGGGGTAAAGCGTCTGGTGATGGTTGTGCCTACACCTGATGGCGCGATGAATTCCTTGGTGCTTGCCGCTGCGAACATTGCTGGTGTGACTGAAATTTATCGTGTCGGTGGCGCGCAAGCGGTAGGCGCATTAGCATATGGGACAGACACCATTCAACCCGTCGATAAAATTGTCGGTCCGGGCAATGCCTATGTCGCAGCCGCGAAACGCCAAGTTTTTGGTACTGTTGGCATTGATATGATTGCTGGGCCTTCGGAAATTTTAGTTGTGGCCGATAGCGGCAATGACCCTGCTTGGGTCGCAGCAGATTTGCTAAGCCAGGCGGAACATGACGAGTCTGCCCAATCCATTTTAATAACCAATGACGCATCCTTCGCGAAAGCTGTTTGTGAGGTCGTTGAAGGACATCTCGCAACATTGCAGCGCGCAGATATTGCCCGTGCGAGCTGGGAAGACTTTGGCGCGGTGATCATTGTCAATACGCTTGAAGATGCCGTGCCTCTCATCGACCGCTTAGCGCCTGAACATCTTGAGATCGCGACAGAGGATCCGGATCGGTTAGGGCGTCGAATCACCAATGCGGGAGCGATGTTCCTCGGACGCTATACTCCCGAAGCCATTGGCGATTATGTCGCGGGAACCAATCACGTGCTGCCGACGGCCCGTAGTGCGCGTTATGCGTCGGGTCTTTCGACACTCGACTTCTTAAAACGCACATCATTGGTGAAATGTGATGCGGATAGCCTTGCTGCCATTGGCCCTGCGGCTATAACCTTGGCTGAGGAAGAAGGGCTTGGCGCCCACGGCCTTTCTGTCTCTATTCGTCTTAACAGATAGATGACCAATTTCTGATACCGTTCTATGCTGACCACGTAATATTGCGTCGGCAGTAGGATGAGATGAAGCCTGGATTGAGCAATGAGTGACTCAAGGGATGAGCACAGCGCTGAAAAGATGTCCCGTCTAACAGATGTCCAATTAGACGAAGAAACACTTGTGCACACGAATGCAGATATTGAGCATGAGCGAAAGGTCGCTATCTTTGATCTCTTAGAGCAGAATTATTTTGCCCCAATTGATACACCATCGGGACCCTACCATCTTCACTTAAGTATTGCTGAAAAACGATTGGTTTTCGACATACGCAGAGAGGATGACACGACAGTCCGTCAGATCTTGCTGTCCCTCACACCTTTCCGGCGCATTATCAAAGACTATTTTATGATGTGTGAAAGCTATCATGATGCCATCCGGAATGCGACGCCCTCCCAAATTGAGGCCATCGATATGGGACGCCGCGGCCTTCATAATGAAGGGGCTGAAATCCTCAAAGACCGTTTGAGCGGTAAGATTGAGATGGATTTTGACACTACGAGACGTCTTTTCACGCTGATCACCGTCCTTCACATCAAGGTGTAAGCGATGTCCGAAACCCCAATGATTTACCCTCCGGGGTCCGTATTGTTTGCGTGTAATACAAATGCCATTCGCTCACCTATGGCTGAAGGCATTATGCGGCAAGCCTTTGGGCGGGATGTGCATGTTGAATCCTGTGGGGTGCGCACTGGCGAGGTCAATGGTTTCGCGATTTCTGTGATGCAGGAAATTGGTATCGATATAGCGGCGCATAGTCCGCGTACGTTTCAAGATCTCGAAGATCCTGCCTTTGACTGGATTATTTCGCTAACACCTGAAGCGCAACATAGTGCGGTCGAACTCACCCGTAACCATGACTGCGATGTTTTATACTGGCCCACCTATGATC
Source organism: Alphaproteobacteria bacterium (assembly GCA_028280675.1). Lineage (GTDB taxonomy): Bacteria > Pseudomonadota > Alphaproteobacteria > SMXP01 > SMXP01 > JANQLI01. Next base: position 2,319 of record JANQLI010000038.1, on the reverse strand, counting down.
CGTTACTCGCGCAAGGGCATCGCGAACACATCCTGGATGCTTTTCGCCACGTCAGAGACGATTTGCAGATGCGTATCATGACCATCATGGACGTAAAGTGGCCCTAAATTGCAAAATTTAGCGGTAAATGTGCCATTCAAAGGGAAAAACAGAGTTTTTTGCGCTGTTTTTGGCCGGAAGGGCTTGATTTTCTGGGGCGAGATACGCATTCTCCGGCCAAATTGCTGAAAGGTTAAATATGGCAAAAGAAGAGCTTCTTGAATTTCCTGGCACGGTGACAGAATTGTTGCCCAACGCAACCTTTCGCGTGGAGCTGGAAAATGGCCATGAGATCATTGCTCACACTGCCGGGAAGATGCGTAAAAATCGTATCCGGGTTCTTGCAGGCGATAAAGTGTTGGTCGAAATGACCCCATATGACTTGACCAAGGGTCGTATCACCTATCGATACAAATAAAAGATCCATGCCTGATGGCAGATCATCCATCCCTTATCCTTGCAAGTGAAAGTCCGCGGCGACGGGCCCTGCTGAAGCAAATTGGCGTGGTGCCGGATGCTATTCTCCCTGCCAATATCGATGAAACAGCGCGCCCTCATGAATTGCCGCGCCCACTCGTCAAGCGCCTTGCGCACGAAAAAGCCCGCGCTATCGCCACACAGCATAAGGATTCGTTAATACTTGCTGCAGACACAATTGTTGCATGTGGACGCCGTATTCTGCCAAAGCCAAAAGATGAGAATGAGGCTGTATCATGTTTGCGGTTGCTCTCAGGCCGCGCCCATCACGTCTATACAGCGATTTGCTTGATCGACCAAAATAATCAGCACAATGAACGATTGGTGGATACACGCGTTCACATAAAGCGCTTGTCGGAGAGTGAAATAAGCGCATATCTCTCCTCTGGAGAATGGCAGGGCAAAGCCGGTGGGTATGGTATTCAGGGCCGCGCGGCGATGTTCGTTCAATCACTCAACGGATCATATTCGAATGTGGTCGGATTGCCGTTGTTTGAAACATCTCAACTTTTAAAGGGCTGCGGGTATCCTGTGGTGGAGCAGGTCAAACTTAATGCAGAATAGCATTTTTATCGAAGAGGGTCCGGTGTTCACACGCGGCGCCTTAATCGAGCAAGGAAAGATCGTTGAGCTGTATCTTCATACGCACTCTACAACGCATTCTTCCTTGGTCGGCGCGATCTATGTCGGTCGGGTCAAAGAGGTGGCGACGCATTTACAAGCCGCATTTATTGATCTGCCAGCAAACATAAGTGCATTTTTGCACGTGCGGCACGCGCAACACCGCATCGGTGGGTTCGCCGAAGATGGCGTTATGACAGCAAGTCAGCTTCCAATTGACTCATGCGTCTCTGAAGGGGAGGCGCCTTTCGTGCAAGTCCGCAAAGACGCCCATGGGGATAAAGGCCCACAAGTGACAACGGACATCACCCTTCCAGGCCGTTATACGGTGCTTGCACCGGCACGGCGTGTGGTGACCGTTTCACGCCATATCACGGATAAAAAAGAGCGCAAAACGTTGAAACGTATGGGCAAAGACCTGCAACGTCATCTCAAGAATGCATTTGGAATGGATGTAGGAGTGGTGTTACGAAGTGCGGCGCGGGGCATAGATGCTGAAGAGATCAAACAAGATCTCATCTCCCTCTTGACAATGTGGCGGCAACTTCTCGTCTCCGCCAACACAACACATGATCCCATTGCGCTTTTGCCACCCGACACCGCGATCCATCGTCTTTTGCGCGATCATGTGTGTGGCGATACGCAACATATCACCGTATCTGGGGCTAGAGCCCTACAAGATGTTAAGGCTTACCTTGCTGAGAAAATGCCAGATCATCTGTCGAAGGTGCAGAATGGTGAGAACGCAGGTGGTATTGACGTCAGCGCGATAGATGCCTGTATAGAGACGGCGCTCGCCACGCGTGTGGTGCTCCCATCGGGTGGCTGGATCAGTATAGAGCCAACGGAGGCGCTTGTGGCCATTGATGTGAATAGCGGTCCAAATATTGTCAGGGGAAAAGGAAATACCGCTTTTATCACGAATAGTGAGGCGGCGGAAGAAATTGCCCGTCAGTTACGTCTTCGCCGGTTAGGCGGTGTGATTATTATAGATTTTATTCATATGACTGGCCCTCAACACGGCGCACGACAAAAAAAACGTCTTCGGGAGATTTTGGCAACAGCATGTGCGCGCGATTCTGCTCCGGTTACTATCGGCGCCATTTCGTCTTTTGGCGTTCTCACCATGACCCGAGGGCGCAGCGAAGAGAGCCTCTCTGAGCAATTGATGACACCTTCTCC
>JANQLI010000006.1 GCA_028280675.1 Alphaproteobacteria bacterium | reverse complement strand
GGAAAAATTCTCATGCAACAATGTGCAAGCACCATCAAAAAAATGTCGCTGGAGCTTGGCGGCAATGCGCCCTTTATCGTCTTTGATGATGCAGACCTTGATGCGGCGGTGGCAGGCGCCATGGCCTCGAAATACCGCAATTCGGGACAAACATGCGTCTGCGCGAATCGGATCCTCGTGCAGGACGGTGTGTTTGACGCCTTCGCCAATAAACTTAGCAAAGCCGTTGCTGCACTGAAAGTCGGGAATGGCGCCGATGATGGCGTCACGCAAGGCCCACTCATCAACGCAGCGGGTGTTGCTAAGGTGGAAGATCACATCGCCGATGCGGTGGACAAAGGCGCGCGGGTCATTGTTGGCGGCAAACGCCACGCTTTGGGCGGCAGCTTTTTTGAACCAACGATTCTTGCCGATGTGACGCCAGACATGAAAGTCGCCCGCGAGGAAACTTTTGGCCCCCTTGCGCCACTCTTTCGTTTCCATACAGAGGAAGAAGCCGTGCAAATGGCCAATGACACCGAGTTTGGTCTTGCGGCTTATTTTTACAGCCGCGACATTGGACGGTGTTGGCGTGTCGGCGAAGCCTTGGAATATGGCATTGTCGGCATTAACGAAGGCATCATCTCCACCGAAGTGGCGCCTTTTGGCGGCGTGAAAGAATCCGGTCTTGGCCGGGAAGGATCGCATTACGGCATCGAAGACTTTATGGAACTTAAATATATATGCATGGGCAGCATTTAAGCGGGAGAGGACAAGAACATGTCAAACGCAGACTTAATGGCGCGGCGCAAAGAGGCGGTGCCGCAAGGAATCGCTTCCGCCACCCCTGTCTTTGCCGTCAAAGCAGAAAACGCCGAACTGTGGGACGCGGATGGCAAACGTTATCTCGACTTCGCGCAAGGGATTGCTGTGTGCAATACGGGCCACCGTCATCCGAAAATCGTCGCAGCGGTCAAGACTCAAACAGACGCCTTCACGCATACCGCATTTCAAGTTTCGATGTACGAACCTTATATTGCGTTGGCGGAACGTTTGAACAAGATCGCCCCGATCACAGACGCCAAAAGCATCTTCTTCACCACTGGTGCGGAAGCAGTGGAAAATGCTGTCAAAATTGCCCGCGCCCATACGGGCCGCCCTGGCGTTATTGCGTTCAAAGGCGCATTTCATGGCCGCACCAATTTAACAGCATCACTCACCGGGAAATTGATTCCATACAAACTGGGGCTCGGCGCACCGGCGCCAGGTGTGTTTCATGCGCCTTTTCCGATTGAACATCACGGCATATCTGTGGATGCCGCCATTGCAGGTCTTGAGACAATTTTTAAAGTCGAGATGGAAGCGCATAACGTCGCTGCGATCATCGTTGAGCCGGTGCAAGGGGAAGGCGGGTTTTACATTGCGCCAACAGCATTCTTACAACACTTACGCGACATTTGTGACGCGCATGGTATTCTGCTCATTTGCGATGAAGTGCAAACCGGTTTTGCCCGCACGGGAAAAATGTTTGCCATCGAACATGCCAGTATTGAACCCGACATGATGTCTGTGGCCAAAGCGATGGCCGGTGGGCTTCCCTTATCGGGTGTGATTGGCAAACGCGAGATCATGGACAGCTTACCCCCTGGGGGTCTTGGCGGCACTTATGGCGGCAGCCCCATTGGTTGCGCCGCCGCCCATGCTGTGCTTGATGTGATTGAAGAGGAAAATCTTATTCAGCGCAGTGCGGATCTCGGCGCAATAATGATGGACCGCATTCAAGCGATGAAGAACCGCAATGACACCGCCCCGATTGGCGACATTCGCGGGCTGGGGTCCATGGTCGCGTTTGAACTGGTCACGGAACGTGGCGGTCATGACCCAAACCCAACCGCCACCGCGGCTCTCACCGCAAAAGCGCTTGAGAAAGGTTTAATCCTTTTAAGCTGCGGATTCTACGGCAACACCATCCGGATTCTGGCGCCATTAACCATCCCCGAGGCGCAGCTTAATGAAGGCCTGCATATCATTGAAGAATCTTTGGTGGATATCGCAGCGCCCTAACAGACAGTAACTCCCCGTGAACCATTCCGGCGTTACGCTCGTACTAATCCATATGACGTCATCAAGTGTTGGTATGTGTAATGAGCGGTCCCGAAACATCTTCCAAGCTCTCATTTGAAGTGTCCCCTATCAAAGCCAATCTCGGCATGTGGATGGGGATTGTTTTTTGCACCTGTTTCACCGCCGCCATTTGGTTTGCACGTCCTTATCTACCGGACGTGACTTTCGCAGAGGATCAGGGCGCGCTTTGGTATTATTGGAAACTTCCCAATCCAACATTTCTCTCACACTTCACCGGATGGGCCGGTTATCTGCTGCATCAAATCGCGATTTGGAGTTTGATTTACCGCGCTCAGACACAGAAATTAACATACAGCACATATCTTCACCCGATTAACATTATCGCGCTTCTCACAAATGGGTTCTTTATCGTCTTGCACCTTTTGCAAACGGTTTATTTCTATGACGGCCTTGCCGCCAGCACACCGATTTGGAGTTCGCAACTCTCTGTCATCATTATGTTGGTGATGATTTTGATCCTGGAAAATAAACGCCGCGGCCTTTTCTTCGGGAAAAGCCTACGCGTGCTCGAACAATCCCGCTACGCCTTGAAAAAATATCACGGCTATTATTTTTCTTGGGCGATCATCTTTACTTTTTGGTTTCACCCTGCTGAGCCAACAATGGGACATTTATGGGGCTTTTTCTATACAACCCTATTGATGGTGCAAAGCAGCCTGTTTTTCACCCGCGCTCACTTGAATAAATTTTGGACGACCACACTGGAAGTGCTGGTGCTTTTCCATGGCACGATTGTCGCCATCCAAACGGATACTGGCTGGCCCATGTTCTTCTTTGGCTTTCTGGCGATCTTCATTGTCACCCAAATGCACGGATTGGGCTTACGCCCCTGGATCAAATGGGCCTTCGCCGGATCATATGTTGCGGGCATATATGCGGTCTATGGCACGGACATCATCACTGCGCTTTCCGAGATCATGCGCATTCCTGCAGTTGAATATTTGCTCGCCTTTCTCATCGCGTTTTTCTTCTGGATCGGCATTGCGCTGGTTGGCTTTTTCAGCAGCACAGCCCTCCGCAAGCCGACAACGCCTTAACACCATATTCCCTTTCCATCGCACACGACGTAAAGTGCGTGTGCGATGACGAAAGATAACAGCCCTCACACATTATCGGATGTCTCTCTGTTGCGCCACGCGTGCACATGGCGGGACAAAGGACATAACGTGGCGCTTGCCCGGGTGTTCAGCACGTGGGGATCGGCGCCGCGCCCGGTCGGCAGCGTGATGATGATCCGTGAGGATGGTCATTTCGAAGGGTCGGTATCGGGTGGCTGCGTTGAAAGCGATGTGCAATCCGAGGCACAAACGGTGATCGCGACCGGAAACGCTGCACAGCTTTCCTATGGCGTCACCAACAGTCAAGCATGGGAGGTGGGTCTTGCGTGCGGTGGAAAAATTGAGATTTATGTTGAACTCGTGACCGATCGCTTGGGCACACAATTAACAAGCATTTCAGATACCCTCACCCAGCGGCGCCCTTGCGCATTGGTCACAGACATCACAACACATCACTCTGATCTTTACCTGCCACCGAAAGACGCTGTGCCATCGGCCGTCGCCACCTTTCTTGCGGAGAATAAGAGCGGACGCGCGGATGACACCGCGCTTTTTATCCACACTTTCCAACCTCCTTTACGTCTTTACATCATTGGCGCGGTGCATATCACACAAGCACTTACCAGCATGGCAACCATGCTGGATATGGAGGTCACGGTGATTGATCCCCGCAGCGCATTTGCGAACGCCGCACGTTTTCCCAATATCACACTGGACAATCGCTGGCCCGATGAGGCTTTACAAGCAGCGCGCTTAGATGCGCGTTCGGCTGTCGTCACCCTGACCCATGATCCGAAACTGGATGACGCCGCGTTGCATGTTGCGCTTCAAACACCAGCTTTTTACATCGGATGTCTCGGCAGCCAAAAAACCCAGGCGGCGCGATTAAAACGTCTTGAAAAAGAAGGAATCGCAACGGACACCCTCACCCGCATTCACGGTCCGGTTGGCTTGGATATCGGGTCGAAAAGCCCTGCGGAAATTGCCGCCTCCATTGCAGCCGAATTAATCTCGGTACTCAGGCGCGGCGCATGACGAACACGTCTGCGCCGCGTATTGCCGCCATCATCCTTGCCGCCGGGAAGTCAACACGGATGGGCGCACAAAATAAATTACTGTTGGATGTGAACGGAAAACCGCTCTTGCAACATGTTATTGACGCCGCCGCAACAAGTCATGTCAATGAGATCATGCTTGTCACCGGGCATGAGCGTGAAAGAATTGAACACGTTGTGCATTCATCTGGCGGCAGGCTTCTGCATAACGCCGATTACGCAGAAGGCATGGCCTCCTCTATTCGCACTGGTATTCAGGCTGCGCAACACAGCAAGGTCGATGCAGCACTGATCCTGTTAGGAGACATGCCCTACATCACAGCCAGCCATATCAACCATATTCTCACCTACTATCAGAGCCATGCCTCTCTTTGCGTGCCTTACACGAACAACCAGCGCGGCAATCCTGTTCTATGGGGAAAAGATTACTTTGCAGACTTATTGACACTCACAGGCGATCAAGGGGCACGGGATCTCATTAAGCGCTCTCACCGTCATATCACCCATGTTAAAATGGATGCGCTTGCAAACGCCGCCGCCATTTTAAAAGACATCGATCATCTAAACTGAATAGGTTTCCCGCAAAGCCTTCTTTTGCACTTTGCCCATGGTGTTGCGAGGCAGTGCGTCAACGAAGTGAATGTGCTTCGGTACTTTAAAAGCCGCGAGGTGTTGTTTGGCTGATTGCCGAATGCTCTGCGCATCAATCTCACCCTCGCGCACAATGATCGCCGTCACCGCTTCACCAAAATCAGAGTCCGGAACGCCGATCACCGCAGATTCTTTGACCCCGGCAATAACATCCAGCACCAATTCCACTTCTTTCGGATAGACATTTAACCCGCCGGTGACGATCATATCTTTGGCGCGGCCAACAATCGCGATATACCCATCATCGCTGAGCGTGCCTTGATCGCCGGTTTGAAACCAGCCGTCATCTGTGAAGTCTTCGGCGGTT
>JANQLI010000376.1 GCA_028280675.1 Alphaproteobacteria bacterium | reverse complement strand
CCCTCCTATGTGATGATGCCACTCAGCTTTGTCTGCGTTCTCGCTGGGATGACCACCCTCATTGGGTCCTCAACTAATCTTCTCGTCGCAGATTCGTATCGCAAGCTCGGTTTTGAAACGATTGGCTTTTTTGATTTTAGTCTCCCAGGGATGGTTCTCGCCAGTGCAGGCGTGCTTTACCTTATTGTTGTCGCGCCCTTTCTCCTGCCGAAACGCGAAAGCGCCGATAAGGCCAAAAGCGATAGCGCCGGAAAACAATTCATCGCCCAAATCGACCTGACCCCAGGCCATCCGATGATCGGTAAGAAGGCTATCGCCGGTCTGTTTCCCGATCTGCCCGATATGACAGTCCGCTTGGTGCAGCGCGGCGATGAGAGCATGCTGCCACCCTTTGATGACATCAGTTTACATGTTGGAGATTCCGTCATCGTCGCGACAACCCGAAAAACGCTGACGGACTTCCTGTCACAACACCCTGAATATGTCGGCGGGATGATTGGTGAATTTGAAACCAGCGAAAGCAGATCGACCACCGATAGTCTAAGTCTTATTGAAGCCGTGGTTGCGCCCGGTTCGCGCATGGTGGGACGGACGCTCGCGCAGATCGGTTTTCAGTATCAAACACATTGCGCCATCTTGGGTGTGCAACGGCGCAGCCGCATGATTCGCGCCCAAATGAATGAGATCCGTTTACAGTCCGGGGATGTTTTACTAGTCTTCGGCCACCGCAGCGACATCACCGCCCTCAGAGCGAATCGCGATGTGTTACTCCTTGAATGGTCAACCACGGAACTGCCGCAAATAAGTCACGCGAATCGCGCACGTCTTATTTTTGGCGCAGTCGTTTTCTGCGCTGCCACCTCTCTTCTCGATATCGCGGTTGCTGCGGTGACAGGGGCGGCGTTGATGGTCATGACACAATGCCTGAACATCCGCCAGGCTGCGCGTGCTGTCGATCAACGCATCTTACTGTTGATTGGGACAACACTTGCGCTTGGGTTGGCCTTGCAGGAAACAGGGGGTGCGCAATTCCTCGCCATGACGCTCGTGAACGCACTTGAGGGCGCCAGTGCGCCGCTCCTGCTCTCGGCGTTTTTTCTCTTCGTCGCTGGGATGACGAATATTCTCAGTAATAATGCAACGGCGGTGTTGATGACACCCATCGGCGTCAGCGTCGCGCAACAAACCGGCATCGACCCATTGATATTTGTCTACACAGTGATTTTCGCCGCGAACTGCTCATTCGCTACCCCCATTGCCTATCAAACAAATCTTTTGGTCATGGGGCCGGGCCATTATGTCTTTGCCGATTATATGCGCCTTGGTGTACCATTGCTTCTAATTGTATGGATTACGTACACCTTTTTTGCACCATGGTATTTTGCACTTTCTTGGTAAATTCTGTGCATAATGCGGGCGAACGCATGATGCCCGCATCATAAGAAGAACAAGGCAGGTCCTCTTGACTGAACAATTTGGCACAAAATTCCCGCAATTCTTTCTCACCGTGCCTGCGCCATGTCCCTATCTTGCGGGCAAACTCGAACGCAAAGTCTTTACCCAATTGCATGGCGACCTCGCTGTGCCATTAAACGACGCCCTGACGCATGCTGGCTTCCGCCGCAGTCAAAATATTGCCTACAAACCAGCCTGCGAGGAATGTCAGGCCTGCATCTCTGTCCGTATCGCTGCGGATGATTTTGAGTGGGGCCGTTCACTGCGGCGCATCCGCAACCGTAATAAAGATACGCATGCCGGTGTCGTCCCGCCCGTTGCGACAGAAGAACAATTCGGCATCCTGCGCGCCTATCTTGACTCGCGTCACGCCGATGGCGGTATGGCCGATATGACCGCATTGGATTATGCGGCCATGGTGGAAGACACCAGTATCGGCACACATCTTGTCGAATATCGCATCCCTTCAAAAGAGGTGCCTCACCCAGATGGGCAATTGATCGCTGTCTCGCTGACCGACAAGCTCGGGGATGGGCTGTCCATGGTGTACAGCTTCTTCGATCCGGATTATGCAGATCGCAGTTTGGGAACCTATATGGTTCTCGAACATGTGGAACGGACCTTGGCAGAAGACCTCGCCTTTGTGTATCTCGGCTATTGGGTCGCCAATTCCCCGAAGATGGAATACAAAGCCCGGTTTAAGCCCCTCCAAGCGCTCAGCGCAGATGGCTGGGTGCCCCTTGATTTGCCTTAAATGACGTAGCGAAAAACAACAAAAGCCTTACATTTTAGCCATTTATGCTGAAAACACCTCTCGCTTCGCCACGTAGATATGCTATGTGGTAAGCAGCAAGAGCGAGGTCATCTGAGCTGGAGGGGATGTTTTCATGGATCGTCGTAAGTTTGTCAAAACCGCAGCCGTGAGTGCTGGAGCAGCCGCACTGACAGCCTGCGATTCAGGCGATTCCAGTGCCAGTAATTCTAGCAAGGGCCCTTCTATCCTCGGAAAGAAGCGCGAGCTTAAACTCGTCACCACCTGGCCAAAAAATCTTCCAGGCCTCGGCATGGCGCCCGAGCGCGTTTCAAAGAATGTTGAAGAGGCGACGGATGGACGGATCAAGATCAAAGTATTCGCCGCTGGCGAACTTGTTGGCGCGCTCGATTCCTTCGATGCCGTTTCAACAGGCGCGGCCGATATGTATCACGGTGCTGAATATTATTGGCAAGGCAAAAGCCAAGCTTTCAATTTTTTCACCGCCGTGCCGTTTGGGTTGACGGCCAATGAGCACATGGCGTGGATTTATTACGGCGGCGGTCAAGAACTCTGGGATCAACTCTCAGCGACGTTTAACGTCAAAGCCTTTATGGCTGGAAATACCGGCGTGCAAATGGGCGGCTGGTTCCGAAATGAAATTAACTCACTGGAGGATCTGAAAGGCTTAAGGATACGCATGCCAGGTCTTGGCGGTGAAGTGATGCGCCGTGTCGGAGCAGCGGCCGTGACACTTCCCGGCGGCGAGATTTTTACAAGTCTGCAATCGGGCAATATTGATGCCACAGAATGGGTCGGGCCATGGAATGACCTTGCAATGGGTTTTTATCAAGTTGCCAAATATTACTATTGGCCAGGCTTTCATGAACCAGGCTCGGCGCTTGCTCTTGGAATCAACCTTGATCTCTGGAATGATCTCAGCACATCAGAAAAACGCATCATTCAGGATGCCTGCGCTGCTGAAAATAGCCGCAACCTGGCAGAGTTTAATCGCTTTAACACCGCATCCCTGCGCACCCTGGCCGAAGAACATGGCGTCAAGCTTCGCAAAATGCCGCCTGCAATTCTCGCCGAGATCGCGAAAGTGTCAGAGCAAGTGGTCAAGGAAGCCGGGGATGGCGATGAGTTAAGTCAGAAAATCTATCAAGGGTTTTTACAAGCCCGCACAGACGGTGCTGCCTGGTCAGAAATTTCTGAAGAAGGTTTTTGGGCCGCACGCCGCCTTCCCATCCAAGCGGGATAAGGCGACTCGAGGGGACTGACAATGACATCCGCACTTGCCATCGCTGCGATCAGTCTTATTGGTATCCTTATGGCGCTTCCCCTCATCTATGTTCTTTCCGTTCGGGTTTTGAATCGCAAAAGCCTCATAATCTTAGCCATACTAGACATAGCCGCGTCATTCAGTGATACCCTGAATGAAAAAATCGGCCGCGGTGTTGCGTGGCTCGCGCTTGCCATGGTTCTTGTCCAAACCATTGTGGTGCTGCAACGCTATGTCTTCGGCGTCAATTTTATTTGGATGCAGGAATCCATCACCTATATGCATGGCACCTTATTTATGCTCGCAGCAGGCTTTACGCTGCTCCATGATGGGCATGTGCGCGTTGATATTTTTTACCGCGAGTCATCCATCGAAAAAAAAGCCCTGACAAATTTTCTCGGGACATATATTTTTCTTTTTCCCGTGATGGCGATTATCTGGTTTATGGCGTTTCCTTATGTTGAATTGTCTTGGCGGATCGGAGAAGGGTCAACAGAAACCAGTGGTATCCAAGGGGTCTACCTTTTAAAAACAGCCATTCTTGCATTTGCCGCTCTTATGATTTTGCAAGGGATTTCACTGGCTACCCGCTCTGCTTTCATCTTAACCGGGCGTTCAGAAAAGATCATTGATGCCGATGCGTTACCGCCAACTTTCTAAAAACAGGAAACCGGAACGAATTATCGCATGGGGATAGGTATTGATATCTTGATGTTCGCTATCGCCTGCGTGTTTTTCCTGGCGGGATACCCCGTTGCATTGACGCTTGCTGGGGTCGCTTTGTTGTTTGCGGCAATCGGCGTGGCCTTTGGCTTTTTTGATTTCACCTTTGTCAGCCTCCTGCCCCAGCGCATCTTCGGGACCATGACAAACCCAGTGCTTATCGCTGTGCCTTTGTTTGTCTTTATGGGCGTGATGCTCGAACGCTCCAAACTTGCAGAGGACTTACTGACAACGATGGGGCGTTTGTTTGGCACCTTGCGCGGGGGGCTTGGTTTATCAGTGACTATCGTTGGCGCGTTACTTGCGGCATCCACCGGAATTGTCGGCGCAACAGTAGTCACCATGGGGCTTTTATCCCTGCCAACGATGCTGAAGCGCGGCTACGATACATCCCTTGCTTGCGGTTCCATTGCGGCGGCCGGTACACTTGGGCAAATCATTCCGCCATCTATTGTTTTGGTCTTATTGGGCGATGTGATTTCTAATGCGTATCAAAGCGCGCAACTGGAACAGGGCGTGTTTGCGCCGGAAACGATCTCGGTTGGCGATCTCTTTGCAGGCGCTCTTCTTCCAGGATTAATGCTCGTTGGCCTTTACATGGCCTATCAAATCTTTACCGCTGTGACACGGCCACATTCATCCCCGGCCATCCCAGCTGCAGAGCTCGGTGAAATCAAAAATCTTTATCGCGATATTCGCGATGCACTTTTGCCGCCACTTCTTCTCATCGTGGCTGTCTTAGGGTCGATCCTTGGTGGGATTGCGACGCCAACTGAAGCCGCCGCCATTGGCGCCGTTGGAGCCCTTTTGCTAGCCGGGCACCGCTTGTATGGAAAAGATGGCGGCCATGCTGATTGCAAAAGCACAGTCTTTCAGGTGTTACGGGTCACTGATTTGGCAGGTAAATGGCCGATTGTATTAGCCACCCTCTCACTCATCGGTATTCTCGGTCTCACAACCTTTGTGGATCTGCGTCTCAACCGTGAATCAATGACACCTATTGAGCAAAACGCAATCTACTTGGCTTTCTTACTCTCTGCCCTCATGGTTTGGGGTGTGTTGGTCAGCATCAAACGCACACTTGGCGCTGGCGTCCTGCGGGACGTAATGAAAAGCACTGCTGAGATCAGCTCCATGGTGTTTGTGATCCTCATTGGCGCGGCGCTGTTTAGCTTGGTCTTCCGCGGTCTTGGCGGCGACGAAACCGTTCATAACTTTCTCAGCAACATGCCAGGCGGTGTCGTCGGCGCTATGGTCGTGGTGATGGCCGTCATGTTTGTGCTCGGCTTCTTTCTCGATTTTATTGAAATCACCTTTGTGGTGGTACCAATTGTTGCGCCGGTTTTGCTCATGATGGGCGTCGATCCTGTGTGGCTTGGCGTGATGATGGCGATTAATTTGCAAACATCTTTCCTGACCCCGCCCTTCGGCTTTGCGCTTTTTTACTTGCGCGGTGTCGCCCCGGATGATGTACGCACGGCGCAAATTTATAAGGGCGCAATCCCCTTTGTCGTTATACAGATTGTTGCTCTCGGACTGATAGCGGCCTTCCCGGTGATCGCGACTTGGCTACCGGACCTGCTCTACTGAGCCTTCATCATCTTCGCGAAATATACCGCGATACCGAATGTCACAACACCAATAGCAGCCGTTATGCCTAGCTCAGCTCCAGTCATCACACCTAGATCCCAACCCCCTCCAGGCTCACTCATAAACCCAACAAAGAGGTCCCAGGCAAAGATCGTGAGAATATGGGTGATGATTGTGACCATCAAAGACCCGCTCATATGCCGTAAATAGCCCCACGCGGTGAGGATTGTGATGAGGCCTACTGTGCGCTCCAACAATCCATCAAACCGATGGGAGATCAGATTCATAAAGGTAACGATTGCAATCGCCGGCCAGAGTCCTAACACGGACATCAATTTACTTTGCATAATGCCGCGATAACCGCTCTCAGAGAGAGTGGACATCGCAATCGTAATGCCGATCCAATAGAATAACGCAGCGTATGGTCCAAGTCCATCCGGCGCCATATAAAATTCACGCACAACACCATGAAAGGCCCCTTCCAATATCAGAACCGCACGGGTCGCAATCATCGAAAAGATGGCAAAGCCAATAATCGGCATGAGCGGTTTATTGACCGGGGTGCGCAGGCCAATGTCCCACTTTTGATCCACAAACCATACCAAACCAAAAATGATAGGAAGCACGAGGATCGGAAACCACATAAATGATGGTGTGCTGCTGACATTATAATCCGAGGTTAAAACGGCAAAGAGCACCAGTCCAACAAAGAAAACTTCACCGATGATAACGCCTTGCAGGATAGTCTTTGTGCGATTGGTCATTATACATTCGCTCCCATTTTCACTTCCCCCTTGACGGGGGAAGGATGCGAAGTCTTCATCGACATTGTCGATGTTAGACGAAGCTGGATGGGGGTGAAACAATCATTCTATCTTCACCACCACCACCCGCCCGCCTTCGCTTAAGCTTCGGCAGACGACCTCCCCCATCAAGGGGGAGGTCATACCGCGTTCTTCTCCCACTCTTTTCTCTTCAGCCTATACAATACATGCCGCTGCAGTGGATGGCCATCTGGTAATTTAGGATGATCAAAATCATCAGATGCGTTGTGTGTCATACTCAGGCGTTCCATCACAGCGCGGGAACGTTGATTCGCTGGGACAGTCATCGCGATGATCTCGGGAAGACCCTTTTGTTCAAATCCCCATTTCATACATGCTTTTGCAGCCTCTGTGACAAATCCCTGCCCCCAATGCTCAAAGGCTAAACGCCAACCGACCTCCACATCCGTCCTGTCAAATCCCTCAATCGTCATACACGCAAGACCTGTCATACCGATCAAAGCATGATCCTCTTTCCGCTCAAGCGCCCAAAATGTCATGCCATGCTCTTTTTCATGGGCATTTGCCATGGCAATCCAGTCATCACTTTCTTTACGGCTCAAAGTTTTCGGAAAAAATGCCATCACTTGCGGATCAGCGTTCAACGCGGCAAAAGGTGCAGCATCTTCGGCGCGCCATGATCGGATGATCAGACGTTCCGTATGCAGCTCAAATGGCATGAGGATCAGCTAAACTTATTCGACCGCGGAAAACCTTTTGGAGGCAATCGCCCTGCTTGCCCCCGTTTGCCGAGCCAATCTTTGATTTCACGCTTTTCAAAGGTGCGCGATCGTGCACCGCCTACGGTTAAGCCTTCATCATAGGTGAAGACGGCGACATCTTTAAGGCCGCCATCTTTATACCGTTGCAAGACGACCCCCTTCCCGCGGGCCATCTGTGGCACCTCGTCAAGCGGGAAGAGCAACATTTTACGGTTCTCGCCTATGACAGCGACAGTGTCGCCCGCAACCATAGCACAAGCTTGGGCTTCCACGTCGCCTTTGACATTGAGAATTTGTTTGCCTTTGCGGGTATTGGCGATGACATCTTGTTCACCGACCATGAAGCCGTGCCCACTGGAGGCTGCAACGAGAAGTGTGCGCTCAGGGTCATACTTGAACAACGCCACCACATCCTGATCATTGCCCATATCGACCATGAGCCGCACCGGCTCGCCATGACCGCGCCCGCCCGGAAGCTTATCCGCATCCAGTGTATAAAAGCGCCCATTGGTGGCAAACATGATCAGCTTGTCTGTTGTTTCTGCATGAAAGGAAAAGCGTTCGCGGTCACCTTCTTTGTATTTCACATCTGTGATGGAGTCCATGTGGCCTTTCATGGCGCGGATCCATCCCTTTTCAGAGCAAATCACCGTGATCGGCTCTTTGACCGTGAGGATTTCGTCCGGATCAATGTCCAGTTCAGGGGCCTCGGCAAATTGCGTGCGGCGTTTGCCAATCTCATCTTTGTCGCCAAAGCGGACCTTGATGTCTTTGACCTCATTGGCAATGGCTGTCCATTGCTTGTCCTCAGATTTGAGAAGCGCATTCAGTTCACGTTTCTCTTGCTTGAGGTTGGTGTTCTCAGTTTTGATCTCCATCTCTTCGAGCTTGCGCAAAGACCGTAAGCGCATGTTGAGGATGGCTTCGGCCTGGACGTCTGAAAGCTTGAACGTTTTCATCAGCTTCGGCTTCGGTTCATCTTCCGTACGGATGATTTTGATCACCTTGTCGAGATTCAAATAGGCGATGAGATAGCCATCAAGCACTTCAAGGCGATGATTGATTTTACCTAAACGATATGTTGAACGACGAACGAGAACCTCTTGACGATGCTCAAGAAAGGCCCACAGCACTTCCGGCAAATTCATCACGCCAGGGATGCCTTCCGCATCAAGAACATTCATGTTCAACGAAACACGGCTCTCAAGCTCTGTCAGCTTAAAAAGGCTTTCCATAAGCAGTTCAGGTTCAACCGTGCGGGCCTTGGGCTCAAGGACAATGCGAATATCCTCGGCTGACTCATCACGTATATCGGCGAGCAAGCCTGCTTTCTTGGTGTTGATCAACTCGGCAATGCGTTCAATCAACTTGGACTTTTGCACTTGATAGGGAATTTCGGTGACAATGACGTTGTACGACCCACGCGCGCCGTCTTCCTTGTGCCATTTGGCGCGCACACGGAATCCCCCTTTGCCCGTATCATAGGACTTCAGGATCGTTTCGTGATCATCGACAATCACCCCACCTGTTGGCAGATCGGGCCCTGGCATAAAGCTCAGCAATTTCGCCGTGCGCGCATTTGGGTATTTGATCATGTGCAACAGCGCGGCGCAGATTTCCCCGATATTATGCGGTGGAATACTGGTCGCCATGCCAACTGCAATTCCCGTCGCACCATTGGCAAGAAGATTGGGGAAGCCTGCAGGCAGCACCGCGGGCTCAGTTTCCTCGCCATCATACGTTTCCCGAAAATCGACCGTATCAAGGTCAATCCCTTCGAGGAGAGCCTTTGCGTGGTCCGTCAGACGCGCTTCGGTGTAACGCATGGCGGCCGCGTTATCGCCATCCACATTGCCGAAATTGCCTTGCCCATCGACAAGCGGATAACGCACGGCAAAGTCCTGCGCGAGTCGCACCAAAGCATCATAAATTGACTGATCACCATGGGGGTGGAAACGGCCAATGACATCCCCCACTACACGCGCCGATTTCTTAAAACTCGCATTAGGGTCAAGCTTGAGCTGCCGCATAGCATAAAGCAGACGGCGATGAACCGGCTTCAAGCCATCCCGCACATCCGGCAAAGCGCGATTAGTGATGGTCGAAAGCGCATAAGCCAAATAGCGCTCAGCCAAAGCATCCGAAAGCTGTTCATCAATAATGTTGTCGTCAACGATGGTGGTCATAAATACGCATTATCCATACAGAAGGGTTCAGCGAGGAGCCGACAAGATTCGCCAACATTAAAGAGATTCGGCGGATTTTGGTACTTATTCCCCAGCCTCTGCACGGCCAAGCCGGTCCATTAAGCGTCCACGGGATTCCGGGAGTTTTTGGCCATGCGGTTGCAGCACCCAGCGATCCAGAAAATAGCCCGTTAGACGCATGCCATTGAAAATATCAAGCGGCAGCACATCCTCACCATTCGCGCCAATCAAAAAGCCCGGCAAAGGCAAAAGCCGCTCCTTATAGGGCCCCGCGGCTTCACGCGACACGGCCCTTCCGGTACGCGGCGAGACGTAAGCAAGGTTTTCCGTCGTTCCTGTCGCAGCGCATGCGGACAGGTCAAGGCGAAAGCCGAGTTCTTGTAACAGTCCGAGCTCCCAACGCACCATCACGCTTGGCCAGAGATGCGAGTCGGATAAAGACTCTAGAAACACGTCCATAGCATCAAAGATAGAGGGATGCGGTTCGCGTTCCGGCAGAGAGACCACTACCAGCGCGCAAATCGCATTGAGCGCATCAAGCGCCAACGCATCATCGAGGACATCGGTAAAATACGTATGCACCGGTTCAAGTGTGTAGGAGCCAAGATGTTCCGCCAGACGCGCCCGCCATTGCGCTTGCATGCGGGAGCCAGGCTGTAAGACACCGCGCCATTTTTTACTCATGCCACCGCGCACAAGGCCTGCATGACGGCCCTGGTCACGGGTCAGCAGATCAACAATAGCCGAACTCTCGCCATGCCGCCTGACCGCCACCACAAACCCTTCGTCATGCCATTCCATAGCAGAACCGCTCCTTTAGAGAAGGCATAGCCGATTCTTACATTGTCATCCTCGCACTTGTTGCGAGGATCCAGAAAGATGAATTCTCAGATAAGGATGGATCTTCGGAACAAGTCCGAAGATGACATAGTGGGTCACGATTATATCCCCTTATCAAGCCACGGGCTGACGAGCGTCACTTAAAATCCAGGCCCATCTCACGGTAGCGTTCAGGGTCTTGCGACCAACGCTCGCGAACTTTGGCAAAGAGAAAAAGATGCACCTTCCGGCCAAAGTTCTCTTCCATCTCTTTGCGGGCCTGTTGGCCGATGTCTTTGATCGTGCGGCCCCCTTTGCCAAGCACAATGGCTTTTTGACTGTCACGTTCGACATAGATCACTTGCTCGATGCGGACACTGCCGTCCTTCTTCTCTTCCCACAATTCGGTTTCCACAGTCGAGGCGTAGGGGAGTTCTTGATGTAATCTCAGAGTCAGCTTTTCACGGGTGATTTCCGCCGCGAGCATACGCATTGGTAAATCGGCAATTTGATCTTCAGGATAAAGCCACGGTCCTTGCGGTAATTGCGCGGCAAGATAGTCTTTCAAATCATTGAGACCATCTCCTTTCAGCGCTGAAATCATAAACACGTCTGAGAAGACATCATGTTCCGTAAGCGTGGATGTTAATGCAAGAAGACTTTCGCGCGGCAAGTTATCAATTTTATTGAGAGCCAAAATGACTTTGCGTTGGGTTTTTTTGAGATTGGCAATGATACGGTCTGTGTCTTCTGCAGAGACAAGCGCCTTACTGGACGGTTCCTTGCCATGTTTGGCTTCATAATAAAGTTCAGAATCCACAAGCAGTAGAATAAGATCCGCATCCGCTGCGCCCCCCCAAGCGGCATCGACCATGGCTTCATCAAGACGCCGCCGCGGTTTAAAGATGCCCGGTGTATCGACAAGAACAGCTTGCGTATCGCCAAAAAGCGCAACACCGCGGATACGCGCCCGTGTGGTTTGCACCTTATGGGTGACAATAGACACCTTAGCGCCGACAAGAGCATTGACGAGAGTCGATTTACCTGCGTTGGGCGCACCGATCACAGCCACAAATCCGCACCGCATATCCTCAGCGGCTGGCGTCATGTGTCATCCTCCCATTCCCCTTCACGGCGGAGAAAGTTTGTCGCAGCATCCTGTTCAGCCAGCCTTTTACTAGGCCCCTCACCCTGGCAAGGCGTAAGTCCTGTGACCATAACTTCCATCTGAAAATGGGGGGCGTGATCCGGACCTTGGCGGCCAATCATTTTATAGAGCGGCAAGGGATACCCTTGACCTTGCGCCCATTCCTGGAGAGCGGATTTGGCATCCCTTGGTGTGATATGCAAGTCATCCAATCGGTCCATCCAATGCGCCGCATAGAATGACCGGCTCGCCTCAAGGCCACCATCGAGATAAATCGCGCCAAGCACAGATTCACACACATCGGCAAGTATGGATTGATTGCTCGGCCCACCAGTTCGGTGATCCGTATCCGACATGATAATAAACTCCGATAGCCCTATGGACTGCGCCACACTGGTACATGTTTCACGGCGGACCAGCGCATTTAACCGTGTCGCTAATCCCCCCTCATCCACGTTCGGATAGGCCGCATAGAGCGCTTCGGCTGTCAGTAAGGCAAGGACGCGGTCCCCGAGGAATTCAAGACGTTCATAATCGTCAATACCATCGCGCGATGTGGCGCTGCTATGGGTCAAGGCCCGTTCGATAAGGGCCGCGTTTTTGAAATGATAACCAAGGCGCTTTTCTAACGCTTTAA
>JANQLI010000278.1 GCA_028280675.1 Alphaproteobacteria bacterium | reverse complement strand
TTACAGAATGTCACCGCGGAGTTCCCCCTCGGCACCTTTATCTGTGTGACTGGTGTCTCTGGTGGAGGGAAATCGTCGCTGGTGATTGAAACGCTCTATAAGGCTGTTGCACGCCGCCTGCATGGCGGGAAGCATCATCCGGGCGCCCACGACAGTATTGAAGGTCTCGAACATCTCGATAAAATTATCGACATTGATCAATCGCCTATTGGCCGTACACCGCGCTCCAACCCTGCGACTTACACCGGGGCTTTTACACCTATTCGTGAGTGGTTTTCTGGCTTGCCGGAATCAGCCGCGCGCGGCTATAAACCAGGCCGCTTTTCGTTCAACGTCAAAGGGGGGCGCTGCGAAGCCTGCCAGGGCGATGGTGTGATTAAGATTGAAATGCACTTTCTGCCCGATGTGTATGTCCAGTGTGATGTGTGCAAGGGCCACCGCTATAATCGTGAAACGCTGGAAGTGACATTCCGCGAGAAATCCATCGCCGATATTCTTGAAATGACGGTGGAGGAAGGCGCAGCTTTTTTTAAAGCTGTGCCGGCTGTGCGTGATAAGTTAGAAACGTTGCGCCGGGTTGGTCTTGACTATATTCATGTTGGACAACAAGCCACCACCCTTTCTGGCGGTGAAGCGCAGCGTGTCAAACTCGCGAAAGAGCTCTCAAAGCGCGCGACGGGCCGCACGCTTTATATTTTAGATGAACCGACCACGGGCTTGCACTTCGAGGATGTGCGCAAACTTCTCGAAGTGCTGCATGAACTCGTCGATCAAGGCAACACCGTGGTGGTGATTGAGCATAATCTCGAAGTTGTAAAAACGGCTGACTGGATCATTGACATCGGTCCGGAAGGCGGCGATGGCGGCGGACACATTGTGGCAACAGGACGTCCGGAAGACATTGCCAAAGTCAAAGGCAGTTATACTGGGCATTATCTGAAAAGCATTTTTGCCAAGACGTCCAAACCGAAGACCGTTCCTAAACGGAAAACGGCGGCGAAACGCGCCACATCACAGAAACGCAAAGCCAAGGCCTCATAACCGGGCATTTGATCTGTTCGCTTAAGATGCTGTTAACAGAATAGCGCCGATGGGTATTTATTTATAAAAAAACTGTACTTTATCGGCATCATAAATATGTTTTTTGTCAGTTCCTTAACATTCCTATTCTACATATGACAGCAAGTATCACATGTCTGTGAATGGGGAATGAAGTGTGCCGCAGTCAAGAGCAAATGCGATCGCATCTGCGGAAAAAGCGTTCGCAAAATTAGAAGAACATTACCAACCGTATCTTCTGGAGCAACTCGAGAAGATTAATGTTGCTGCAAAAACATCGGATTGGACGAAGGTAATCTTTTTATCACACAACATTTCTGGTGAAGCGGGATCGATGGGCTGGCCACATGCAAGCATGGCCGCTGCTCTCTTGCGTCAAACCATTGAAGAGGAAACGGTGAAACAACGTCAAGACGCCGTACGTCTTTGCCTCAACAGTTTAATGGTTATCGTGAAACAAAATTTACGTGGTAACAGCGACGCCGGTGCACAGCTTATCGAAGAACTGACGCACATGGTCGCCGTGTTGTCCGAAACCGATAGTTAATTGTATTGATAGGATTTGGATATGTCCGCAAAAAGTTATAAAGCCTTTCTCGATCATGGGAAACAATCTGGCTTATCCAACAAAACCATTATGATCATTGATGACAGCCCGATGATGCGTCAAATTTTGTATAGCGCATTAAAAGCGTTCGGTGTCGGATGTATCATCTCGATTGAAGAACCAAAGACAGCCATGACCAAGCTGACGCAACACACTATCGATGCCATTATCGTCGATTGGAAAATGATGCCAATCCATGGGATCGATTTCGTCAATCACATCCGGCGTGAGCTGCCTGACCCGCAACGCCGGATTCCCATTCTGATGTGTTCTGGCTACACGGAGATGTCGCGTATTATTGAAGCACGAAATGCTGGAATTTCTGATTTTTTGTGCAAGCCCGTCACCGCTGCTGATCTCTACGACAAGCTGCACCGCGCGATTTTCGAACCGAAAGAATTTATCATCGCAGACAATTATATCGGTCCGAAATGGGGCGGCGGATTCAAACCCGAAGGGATTGCGTGTGACGCCACAGATGAATCGAACGTCATCGCCATCTAAAAGCTGTTTAAAACTCTTCTGATGTTTCTGCTGTTAACTCCTGATAGGAGTAGGACAAAATCGCGATTCCCATGATCGTGGTAATGAAACTAATAAAGAAGAACGATAGGATCGCACCAAGCGCAGCAATAATGATGCTTAATACACCAGCATCAGAATTTAACATTCCTAAACCACTTGCAAAGCCGAAAGATACAAGACCAACGAACCCTACTGCCATCAACAGTATGATAAAGACGATAAGGACAAGAATATGGAGAGCTATCAAACGCCATACATTGCCTTGCGATAGATTCCAGGCACGCCGCAAACCCATATGTCTCTCTGCGACAATGATTGGCAGTACCAGTACCAACCGCATGTATAGAAAAACCATCAAAATAAAAGATAGCAATATCCCCATTGCTTGCAGTGCAGACATTTCAGTTGGGGAATCTCCAGCACCCCCTATACCAGAACTATTTACAACATCTAATATGTCAGCACCGAATGTAACTGTAATGACACCAACAAAAACAAATATCGCGATAAATGCTAAAATCAAAGGCGCTATCATATAGCGCAATTCTTCACCGGTAACGCGTAAATACATCCAGGTGTGTGGCACATCGTCATCTGGAAACAAAATAAGACGGTGAATAGCGACCGCAAAGACAGCCCAAAGTAATGCTGAGAGTATATTAAAGATCAAGATCATACCGCCACCGACAGCGATACTGCCTTCCGCTGCCATCAGCCCGTTAATTGCGGGGTCTCCAACAACAGCAAAAAGAGCACTTCCCAAAATCGGAAAGAAACCGATACGCAAAAGATCGCCTAGATTGCTCGTCGAAAAATTAATCGCTCGACTTGCCACGTTTCCGACCGGAATTTTTGCCATGCCTCAGCCCTCCTCCGAATCATAGATACAAAAGAGTATATGCAATTTTTGGTTTTAAGTATTCTCTTTTAGTCTCTCATAAGCTGCGCCGAGATAGCCGGTCATCAAACCTAAAAGGACGTATTGATAGAAGAAAATGACAAAGCCAGCTTTGAACAGATAAAGAAAGTCAACATCCTGCCCAGCAAATGTTGGCTGCAAAATAATATTCGGTAAATCCAGTGAAAGATAATTCAAACTTGCCAGGAACCCTTCAAGGATCAGCATGCCAAAACCAATCAATAAAAGATAAGACAGCAAAATGCGCAGGCCATTTCCGCGTGTCATTGCGAAGGTCCGGCCAAGTCCAATGCGCTTTTCCGCAACGACCACGGCTGGAATCAATAACAAGCGCATCACGATGATCAGCGCCGCGCCAAAGATCAGCAACAAACCGATAAAGACGGTGACGCCGATCAACGGCGAGTTCATTTGAAAATTGACTTCAGCCCCATTCGCGATCGCTTCAAAATCTGGCATCTCTCCGCTCGTGACAGAAAGAATACCATAAAGCGTAGCTCCCAACACGCCAGAAAGAACCGCAATAACAAAAACGAGGGTGAGAACGAAAATAATCGTTGCGATGATTAGACGAAATTCTTTGCCGCCGATATGAAAATAATACGGTGGGACACGTTGATATTGCGCGAAGTATATTTTCAACAAACCGACTTGGACAATCGGGGTGATGACGAAAAGGACTAGAAGATTGATCGCCATAATCTTCCCGAGATCAGTCGGATCACTTGCAATCACATTGGGGCCAGGCGTTAGCAAAAGTTGCCACACTGTCAATGCCGATAAAAGCAATATCGAAAACCACCCGACCATCAAAACGGATGGTGAGTGGGTAAAGAAAAACCGGAATGCGTCTACACACGTGTTGAATATGGGCAGCTTGATACGCGCCATGAAGGATCCCCTCTTCATTCCCCACCGCAACTTAGGTGAGAGCTGAGTGACACGCAAGGCGCTAGAGTGTCATATTTTTGAAACACTTTAATTCTCTTGTTTGGGTAGGATTTAAGCGTTTGAAATCGCCTTAAAGATGCGTATAACCCCGCACATGGGTGCGACATCAAACTATATTCACATCATTGGCGGTGGTCTTGCTGGATCGGAAGCCGCTTGGCAGGCGGCTGAGAGGGGCGCATCCGTTCGGCTCTATGAAATGCGCCCCACCCGAGGCACTGACGCACATGTCACAGATCATCTGGCCGAGCTCGTTTGTTCAAACTCGTTCCGGTCAGATGATTGGGAAAATAATGCAGTCGGCTTATTGCACGAAGAAATGAGGCGGTGCCAGTCGTTAATTATGTTGGCGGCGGGACACCATCAAGTCCCGGCGGGTGGCGCACTGGCTGTCGATCGGGTTGGTTTTTCAAAGGAGGTGCAAGCGACCCTTGAAGCGCATCCTAATATCACCATCATACGCGAAGAGGTGACCGCCCTCCCCCCCGCCGAAGAGGGATTATGTATTGTCGCGACCGGACCGCTAACCGCACCAAGCTTAAGTGACAATATTCGGCGCCTCACACAGGAAGATGAGTTATCATTCTTTGACGCCATTGCACCGATCCTTCACAAAGACAGCATCAATTTCGATGTCGCCTGGTATCAGTCACGCTATGATAAAGGCGATGGCGCTGATTACATCAACTGCCCACTGACAAAAGATCAGTATAACACCTTTATTCATGAACTGCTTTCTGGTGCGAAAACCGACTTCAAAGAGTGGGAAAAAGACACACCTTATTTTGATGGCTGCTTACCAATTGAAGTCATGGCCGAGCGTGGGCCTGACACACTGCGCTATGGTCCGATGAAACCGGTTGGGTTGACCAATGCCCATGACCCCGCAACGAAGCCTTATGCGGTGGTGCAACTTCGGCAGGACAATGCATTGGGAACGCTCTACAACATGGTTGGGTTTCAAACGAAACTGAAATATGGCGAACAGACCCGCATCTTTCGCATGATCCCCGGTCTTGCAGGTGCGGAGTTTGCCCGCCTTGGCGGTCTACACCGCAACACGTTTTTAAACAGTCCAAAATTACTAGATACGCAAATGCGCATGGTATCCGCACCGCACTTACGCTTTGCGGGTCAAATCACCGGCGTTGAGGGGTATGTAGAAAGTGCCGCCATCGGATTACTGACGGGACGTTTTGCCACCGCAGAATGGCACAGCGCAGTGATGACGCCTCCGCCTGCGACGACGGCGCTTGGCGCCCTTCTCCATCACATTACTGGCGGGGCCGACGCCAAAACGTTTCAGCCGATGAATATCAATTACGGCCTGTTTCCACCAATAAACACACCAACAAAAAATGCCGACGGCAAACGCTTGCGCGGCAAAGAAAAAGGCCGCGCCCGTAAACAAGCCCACTCCCACAGAGCCCTTGCCGATCTTGCCACTTGGTTAGGCACACCCCGCCCACAGCAAGCTGCGGAATAAGTTAAATTCGTCCGCTGAGCATCATCCACATCAGTAAGATCTGCTTGGTCGCACGCGGGATTGCGATCTGGGTTTTTAACGGATCATAACTGTCCCGCATTATCTCGCGTATATAGCGCGGCACAAGTTTCAACGATAATAATGCAGGATAAACATCAGCGCTATATGTTGCACGCATGTCGCGCATCGTGTTCAGCTCAGACTCTGCAACTTTTATGATGTCGGTCATAGCGGCGCGTAAACCCTCTTGCGCATGATCTGCATAGAGATGTGTTGCAGTAATCCCATGCTTCGCTTGCATATCCTTTGGCAAAAACAACCAATGCTTTTGCAAAGCAAATGGCATCGCCCGAATGAGACCGACAAGCGCCCACGCTCGAGCTGGCGCGATGATCATCTCATGTGTGAGATGCCCTTCCCCGGCCGGACTCAAAATATACGATGCGAGCTGAAAGATTTTACCGGCTGTTCCATCAATATACGCCAGAAGCGCGTTCAGATTCTCAAATGGATCTTCCTCAAGATCTTTTTCTCGCGCATTGAGATAGGTTTCGAAATGATCACGCGCGAGAGTGAATGTTTTTATCGTATCAGCAAGCGCCAATACCACTTCGTGCTTCCGTGGAACACCTTCGTAAATGCTGTCAATCGCTTCGCGCCACCATTGTAGACGAATATGTCCAAGCATAGGCTCGCTTACGCTTTCACGAATTTTACCGACCTCAACATTGAAAGCATAAATAGCCATCAAAGCATCGCGTTTATCCTGCGGTGCAAATAACGCACCAAGGTAACGATCTTCATCGCTCGTCTTGACAATGTTGTCGCAATATGAAAATCGAGATGTCATTCAAAATCTTTGACTATCACAGGATGACAAAAATCTTTATTGCAAAAGACTATATCTCATCCAGGGTTCACTTTAGTTTTATAATTATTTTGTGTATTGAATTAAGGAGACGCCTTCAAGATGGCTATTGAATTACCCGATTTACCTTATGCCCGCGACGCGCTGGCGCCACATATTTCCGAAAACACAATCAATTTTCATTATGGCAAACATCATCAAGCTTATGTCTCGAATCTGAATGGTTTAATTGCAGGAACCGACCTCGAAGCGAAAAGCCTTGAAGATATAATTATAACTATTGCCGGGGATGATAGCAAAACCGGTATCTTTAATAATGCCGCTCAAGTGTGGAACCACACCTTCTATTGGCATTCTATGACGCCCAATGGCGGTGGAGCCCCGAAAGGCGCTCTTGCCGAAGCCATCAAACAGTCCTTTGGCGGACTGGAAGGCTTCAAAGAAAAATTCAAAGCGGCGGCGGCGACACGCTTCGGGTCAGGCTGGGCATGGCTAGTGCTTGATGGCGGTAAGTTGCGCATTATCTCTACAGGCAATGCCGATCTGCCCCTTGCGCATGGTCAAAAAGCGCTTCTGACCATCGATGTGTGGGAGCACGCCTATTATCTCGATTTCCAGAATCTGCGTCCCTCTTACATTGACACCTTTATGGATCACTTGATCAATTGGGACTTTGCGGAAGCGAATTTCACATCTTAGAGACCTTCGACCTTTCGAGACGCGAGCAAAGCTCGCTCCTCAAGATGAAGGTCTCATGTAACAAAATTCTCATTACCTTCATCCTGAGGAGGACCACCAAATTTTTATGGTGGTCCGTCTCGAAGGATCAAAGGAATGAGAGGCATAATAAACAAAGAGCCGCTCAATTGAGCGGCTCTTCTCGTTTGCGGGGTATTTTGTAAACTCAGTACAACGCAACGAAACCAGATTAATAGAGATTCTGTGCGGACACCATGCCAAAAAACATGGGGAATGACAGCATAGTGTTGGTGCGTGAAAAGAGCATCGCTGTGCGTGCCGCTGCGGGTTTCGCATCATCCGGCGCATCAATAATGCCAAGAGCAATTTTTTGGTTTGGCCAAATCACAAACCACACATTGATGAACATAATGATCGCGAGCCACATGCCAAGACCGATCGCAACATGTTTCGGCACAGCAAAGCCTTCTGAAATACCAATGGTCAACGCTTCAATGAGATACCCACTGAGCATCGCTAAAATAAGGCCCGTAATCAGGGTCGCCATGGCGCCCCAGCGGAACCAGAATAAAGCGGCTGGCGCGATAACCTTGCCAATCGCCGGTTTTTGCTCGTCCGGTATGTTTGGCATATTCGGGATTTGCACAAAGTTGAAATACCACAACAGACCGATCCACATCACCCCGCTCAACACATGCGCCCAACGGAAGAAAAATGTCCAAAAGGTCATGCTCTCATAGCCCTGACCATTGGCGTAGATAAAGAAAAACACAACGACGAGAACCATGCCTGCAAGCACGGTGTACCGTAAATCTGATAGGATGCTTCCCATAAGCCCTGAACCTCCTCGAATCTATTTTGCGAAAGCCTTATAACATAAGTCGGGCTTTATTGTCGCACTTCCGACATGTTTCGGCTAAAAAAGGTTAATAAAAGCAACAATTTTTTGAGGGTTTGCGCCGAATTAGGGGCGCGCCGCGGCTTTTT
>JANQLI010000269.1 GCA_028280675.1 Alphaproteobacteria bacterium | reverse complement strand
CGCAGACCGTCCGCGTGCCGCCATGCTGCAAAAAGTATTGCGCGATGCTGCACACAACATCCGAAATGGCATGACCATTGAGGACGCTGAGGACGCAGGAGCGGAAACGTTGTTGCAGTCGGGTTTTCTTTCTGTGGATTATTTTGATGTCCGCGACAGTGAAACGCTTGAGCGCATCACGCGATTGGAACGCCCGGCACGTATTCTTGCGGCCGTTCATCTCAGCAAAACACGTCTCATCGATAATGTCGCCATTGAACCTTAGATCAAACCAAGTTCTAAAAGTTCGGCTTTCATCTCTGGCGACAGCTCAGATGTGTCAATATGCGTACCCTTTGGCAGGTCTGCTGGCGCATCCTTGTCTTCAAAATAACGCCAGCCTTGAAAGGGACGGCGGCTCTGGGGTTTCGTGAGAACAATGTCTGGATCGAGCACAATGGCGCAGCGTCGCTTTCCAGCCCGGTCAGTAACAGGACGTAACTCCAAAATCCGTTGCCGGGCTGTGACAACGCGCTTAATCACCCAATAGAGCGATCCTCCGTCCAGAATTTCTGCGCCGCGTTTTGGCGTCATGCGTGTCACATGCATGATCTCTTGCGGCACGTCTTGCGCCTTTTTCTCGGCAAGACGTTGGCGTTGAAAGTCACGCAATTGATCGACGTGATCGACGCCAACACAGAGTTTGATGAGATGGAGAGCCATCCCCGCAACCTAAGGATTCGAAGAGCCATGACAAGGGGCAAATCAGCGCAAAAGCGCTTACACAGGAGCCGAAATCCGTCATAGGCCTGTGACATCACAGTGTCACCACAGCGAAAATCAGCGTGTGAGAGGGGTGCAGATCATTGATGCTTCCTTAAAAGATAATATAATTCAATGTGTTATAAGATTAAAGGCGAAATGACAGCGGGCTTGGATTCAGGCGCGTTATGCGTAATTATGTTAACCTCTGTCACAGGTGACGCGAATCAGACAGGTCAGAGCTGCTTTTGCGTGTATCTAATGATAGGGAATTGGTAAGTCGTGGGGAGTGTACCAGCCTTTGGCTGGAATGGCGTAAATGGATCAGTGGGTAAGATCATTATTCGGTGGGCTGATGCTGGTTGCGGTGGCGATTGGCGCTGTTGTACTGCTGAAAAATTATGAAGGCCAACTCGCCCCTTACATCAACTATTACATCGATGTTGATTACACCGCCTTTATCTTCATGTGTGTGATGGTGTTCTTGGTCGGCTTCGCCATGACGTCAAAGAGGCAGGCCGATGAAATCCAAGATTTCATGTCGCACCCCGGTCGTATCTTCACAGGCCCAAATACCCGTGTAAAGCCTTCCTCCGAACCAAATGAAGTTGAAGAGATCGAGCTCGTTCAGGAAGCGCATATTTCCTATCTCCAAGACCGCATATCCAAGCTGGATGAAAACCAGGCGATCATTCTCAAGGTCAAATTGCATCCGCCAGCCAAAATGGATTTCCATCTCTTTGGACGCACAATCGTTCCTCTGCAGCGGGACATCATTCTTTACTACCTTGAGCATTTGAAAAAGTTTCCAAATTTCAAATATGTGGTGTTTGTCGATTGGTTTAACCGCTTTCTGTTTTTCTCAAAAGCGAACGCTCTTCGCAAAGAAATCGAACCAATTGACGGGACGCATCTGATCGATTTGATGAACGGTAACCGTGTCAAAGAGCTGTCGGACCTGAATATCTTTAACCCCCATGCCCTCACAAACCATACCAGCAACCTCAAAGCGTTGCGATTTATGGCGAGGAATGACATCAGCGAGGTGATGATCACCTCACACACGTGGGGACGGCGGATGCTTGGCGTTGCAGAATTAAACGGCGTGCTGTCACTTCTGCTTGCGCCGAAAAAGAAGAAGAAAGAGCCTAAGCCCAAGAAAAAACCAAGCGCCCAGCCCTTGTATGACGATGGTCGTGAGGACCCAATCCTGATTGAGGAAGAAGAGTTACCAGACACACACGATGTGGTCACAGATGACCGGCGTCATACCCCTAGCTTTGATTCTGAGTTCGAGCATAAATTCGACGACATGCGTTAAGTCAACGCATAGGCGCCCAAGCCAAGAAAGACGAAGAAGCCAATCATATCCGTGACCGTGGTGACAAAGACGGTCGAGGCAATCGCCGGGTCCGCGCCTGCACGCTGCAATCCTAAAGGCACCAAGATACCTGCCGCTCCAGCGAAAAGCAGATTAACGATCATCGCCCCCCCGAGAACCAGACCAAGAGTTACATTGTCAAACCAAAACGCCCCGATCACGCCCATGACAACGGCAAACAAAAAGCCGTTTAGGCCGCCCACCATCACTTCCCGCATAAAAATGCGAAAGGCATTTGCAGAGGTGAGATCGCGGGTGGCGATCGCACGCACCGCCACAGTCAGTGTCTGCGTTCCGGCATTCCCACCCATCGACGCAACAATCGGCATTAAGATTGCGAGCGCCACAAATTTTTCAATTGTCGCGTCGTAGAATGCAATGACAACAGATGCGAGGATAGCTGTGGCGAGATTGATGAGGAGCCAGGAAAAACGGCGCTGAGTTGTTTTGAGAACACCATCCGACAAACCATCTGCTTTCACGCCCCCCAGGGCCAGAATATCTTCGGTATCTTCTTCTTTGATCACATCGACAATATCATCGACTGTGATCATCCCAACCAGACGGCCATCATCATTCACCACAGCAGCAGACAGTAAGTGGTACTGGTTAAACAAATAAGCCACCTCGCCCTGATCCTCATTCACAGGCACAAGGTGCTGTTCATCATCCATAATGTCTTTAATCGCGACTTGACGTTTTGTTTTCAGCAAACGGCTGACGGGCACGCACCCCACAGGATAAAATTTTTCATCAACCACATAGATTTCAAAGAACTGGTTCGGTAAGCCTTCGGTCTCGCGCATATGATCGATCACCTGCCCCACATTCCAGTAAGGCGGCACGGTGACCAATTCATGCTGCATCAAACGGCCCGCACTGTCTTCTTCATAAGTCAGTGCTATTTCAACCGTCGTGCGATCTCCTTTTGACACCAACTCAAGGACATTTTTACGGTCCTGCTCGGGCAGATCCTCAATCAACTGCACCGCATCGTCACTGTCGATATTTTCAACCACAGTGGCAATGTCGCGTGGATGCATTTCCTCAAGGACCGCATCCCGCACATCATCATCAAGTTCGGTGAGAACGTCAGCTTCTAAGACGCCGCCCAACTGCTTGATCAATTGGCTCCGATCATAGGCGCTGACAAGACCCAGCAAGTCGGCGACATCCGCCGCATGCAGGGGATGAATGAGTTGGTATAATAAATCGCGATCCCCACGCTCAAGAGCGTCAATCACATCCCGCACAAAGGATGGGTTCAATGCATAGTCATCATCAAGGACCGGACCCTCAGTCGGAATCTCATCATATGATTTTGGGTGCGATGAGGGCTGAGAAGATTTTGTGCTATCGAGCTGTTCTGACGTGTTTTCTGGGGTGTCGGTCACGAATCACGGCCTCCTCTTACCCAGAATAACCACAGCGCCACGAAGAGGAACAGTGGCCGCGCGCCAAAAAGAGAGACAACACGAGAATGGTGCGGTCGAGAAGACTCGAACTTCCACGGGTTTTACCCCACAGCGACCTCAACGCTGCGCGTCTACCAATTCCGCCACGACCGCATTGTGTTGCCAAGAGCGTGCGATGTATCAAACTCTGAGCCGTTTGTATAGCCTCAGAAGCGCAGAAAGATGAATAATGTCATATCTGATGAGAGCGGGGTAAAACCTTGATTTTCAGCGAAAAATATCCTCGCAGAAAACCCACTCACCCTTGTCTATTGACCGGAAAAGATTTAATCGAAATAGCCCGTCACCGCCTCGGTGACTTCCACAGCAATCGAGTCGCCTTGCAGAACAATCTCACCACGTGCGATGGGTTCGTCATTGGCCAAAATCCAAACACTTTCATCCTGATAAGCATCCAACTCAACCACAGCCCCGCGGCCCATTTTGAGCAATTGCTGGATCGGAATATTGGTTTTGCCGATCACGACAGAAATTTCGACTTTGATCGCATTCACGGCGTTAATATCAAAAGCGGGTTCACCCAAAGCGTTTCTCTCTTGTACACCAGAGTTTCAGAAGGATGTTGAGAGACTCCCATGTTAAAGTTACTTTTTATTTAATGTGAGGCTTCCTTCAAGGCCTTAACTGTCACAGAGTGGCTCATGACAAATTCTATAAAATGGAGTGTTTCCAAGACGTTAGTCCCCTATGACGAGGCTGTCGCCTATATGGAAGAGCGGGTCGCCGCCATCGCTATGGACGAGGCCCCTGAGCTTGTGTGGCTGCTGGAACACCCGCCTCTTTATACGGCGGGGACGAGCGCATCGGAGACCGATCTCCTGACGCCGGATCGATTGCCGGTCTACAAATCTGGACGGGGCGGACAATACACCTATCACGGTCCGGGCCAACGGGTCGCCTATGTGATGCTTGATGTGAAAAAACGCGGCCATGATGTCCGCGCTTTTGTCACACAACTGGAGACATGGCTTATCCAGACCTTGGCGCAACACGACATACACGCGGAAACCCGCTGCGACCGGGTTGGCGTATGGGTGCCAAGGCCAGAGATGAGACCAAACAAGGAAGATAAGATTGCCGCCATCGGGATTCGCTTACGCAAATGGGTGTCTTTCCATGGCATCGCGCTCAATGTGAATCCCGATCTGGCGCATTTTTCAGGCATCGTGCCGTGCGGCATCACCGTACATGGCGTGACCAGTCTGCATGATCTTGGACACCCTGTCAGCATGACACAAGTTGATCAAGCGTTACGAAAAAGCTTCGAAGAGATATTCGGACCAACAGAGCTCTGTGAGGATGCGCCTTACTCGCTGACCTCTGACCCAGTTTCGCCAATCAGCGCTTCATAACCTTGCACCAGAGACATATAAGGCGAAACGTAATCCCATTGCGTGCCCGAAGGCGTTGCAATTGATTGTTTCATGTCGAAATGCAAATGGTATGTGGTGGGAACCGGATTGCCGCCAGCATCGACGCCCATATTGTTCGACAAAACACCGAGCCGGTCTCCTTTGCTGACGCGGCTATACTTCGAGACCTGCAACGTGCTGTGATCCAGATGCATAAAACGATATTTACGTCCACTATCTGCTGTCAGATAGACCGTGTATGAGCCGATAGATTGTATAACGCCGTCTTCCGTCGCCACCACCCAATAATCTTTTTCACGCACACCGTCGCTATCGGGATCCGGACATTCTGCGGGGCGGATATCTTGACCTTGGTGACCAGATGTACTGGGGCATTGCGAGACGTCCCAAGACCGCGCTTCACAAAAATTATCTTGCCACGGATAAGCATAGTTAGACCCTGCGCATTGCCAGCCTCCCTGTTCGGGGAACTTATTATTGCTGCCGCCAGGACGATAGACTTGTGAATTGAGATAACCCGGTCCGCTTTCCAATGGAAACCGCATATCCGGCGCATTCACGGTGGAGTCTGTAACGCCAACAGACTGCGCCCCATTGGCGGTGCCGGTAATGAGTTTGCCGGGGCCATAATAACGGAAAGAGGTATCGCTTGGCTCTGGCTCTGGTTCCGGCTCAGGAGCAGGTTCTGGGGCGGGTTCGGGCTGTGGATCAGGCTCTGGGGCGGGTTCTGGTTCTGGCTCCGGCTCTGCGCTATCCCCGCGCATGGCAAACCCGGCGCAATATTCCTCATAACAAAAGTCAAAGAGATTATCATAATCAGGTTTCGTTGGCGGAGTGGGACCATCTTCACCATAGAGTGCGCAATAAGCGTCATAGCAAAGTTCTTTGTTGAAATAGAGCCAAATGCTCACTCCAATCAACAAAATGACCAGCCATTTAAACAGCGTACCCATACTCCCACCCTAACGCTTATGGACGTCCTCCAAATAACAGCAGTTTTTTATAGACATCTGTGATGAAACCGTCTTGGCGGCAACGGCTATCTGTTCGTGGATTTGCACACGCAACCTCGATAATATATGCGGCGCCAAATCTGTTAAAGCGCAACGAAACACCCACATCGTCTCGTTCAATCGGCAACATCAATGTGCCATCGGACATTTCCTCTGCACGGTCTTGTCGTAACTTGCGGGCGTCACTTGAGAACTCGATACGTGAGCCATTGATCATAATATCGAGGCCATTCATCTCAAATGTGCTGGCATAATGATCATCAAGCCCATGGAAAAAAGCCATCTTGCCGTCGAGCGCACGCGCATCCGGAAAGTCGGACGCCATCTTTTTATAGATGTCCAACATGGGTGGGTCCGGCGGCAAAAGAACGGGTAATGTTGGGCGATCAATTGATCCCATGGTGCGGTTCAGGCGTTTGACCTCTGCGACCATATTCCTCAGTGTACGCTCATCGGCACGAAACTGGCGAATGACGGCTGTTGAGGTGGTCGGTATGCCAGATTGCCCCGCACCCGGCCGGAAAGGACGAAGATCCGCTGTCACCTGATCATAGGCTGCTTGCCAATTAATCGGGCCTTGCGCCACCTTGGTCAGGATACGCCCTTTGGGGTCCACAGGTTGAATCTGGAGGGTTTGCGGCAAGCGCGTAATGACATCACGGATGTCTGTATTGGGCTGTAAAGGCTGTATCTCTTGGGTTTGCGCCATCGCAGGGGTACAAAAAACAAAGGCCCCCAGCCACAAAAAGATATGGCGAAACAAAACCTTAGCGGATGAAAAACGCAGCATCGCACCACTCCCGATGACAGAGAGGACTATGATACTGCATTGAACGTCAAAAGGGAAATGACAGGTGAATGACGTTTATTCGAACTCGATAATAATATCATCCACCGCCAAACTATCGCCAGGTCCGGCGGCAATCTTCGCAACAACCCCGTCGCGTTCCGCCATCAAAACATTTTCCATTTTCATGGCTTCGACGACAGCGAGAGTTTCGCCTGCTTTGACTTCTTGCCCTTCTTGCACAGCAATCGAGACAATCAATCCCGGCATTGGGCAAAGGAGATGCTTTGATGTATCCGGCGCAACTTTCTCCGGCATCAAAGCCGCGAGTTCTGCAGCCCGTTTATGACGTACAGCCGCGACATGCTTGGCCCCACGATAGGTGAGCTCCCACCCCGCTTCAAGGGCTTTGACTTGCATCACCACTGGGTCGCCATTGATCTTGGCACGGAGAACCCGATCACCTGGAGTCCACGCACTTTCGATGCTCATTTGGACAATGGTTTCATCGGCGGCTACAAGTGCGACCTCAGCACCGAGCTCGGTCAGCGAAAGCGCAAGCGGCAGAGGCTCTTTGTCAAGTTGGACAACCCAATCGCCATCAGCGCTTGCAACTTCATCATACAAACGGCCTGAAATGGCGGAGGTGCGTTGCTCGCGCACCCCATGCATGAAAGCCGCGATCGCCGCGAGATTTTGCTTCTGCTGCTCAGTAAGATCCGCACCGGCAAAACCGTCGGGAAATTCCTCAGCAATGTAGTTCGTTGTCAAGCGGCCTGACCGGAAACGCTCTTGTCCCATCACGGCTGAAAGGAAGGGGACATTGTGTTGAATGCCTTCCAGAAAAAACTCATCCAGCGCATCTTGCATACCATCAATGGCTTGTTCGCGCGTCGCCGCATGGGTGCACAGTTTTGCAATCATGGGATCATAGAAGATGGAGATTTCACCGCCTTCATAAACACCGGTATCATTGCGCACCGTATAGTCACTTTGCGCTCCCTCCACAGGGGGGCGGTAATAGACCAAACGGCCAATAGACGGCAAGAAACTGCGATAAGGATCTTCCGCATAAATCCGGCTTTCAATGGCCCAGCCATTGATGGTCACATCTTTTTGCGCAATAGACAGTTTTTCACCGGCGGCCACCCGGATCATTTGTTCAACCAGGTCGATGCCCGAGATCATTTCCGTGATGGGATGCTCAACCTGCAAGCGCGTATTCATTTCAAGGAAGTAGAAGTTTTTGTCCTTATCGACGATAAATTCCACTGTACCGGCCGATTGATAGTCAACAGCCTTTGCGAGAGCGACCGCTTGCTCGCCCATCGCTTTACGCATTTTTGCGTCAACAAAGGGGCTTGGCGCTTCTTCAATGACCTTTTGGTTGCGGCGCTGGATCGAGCATTCCCGCTCATTCACATAAATGGCGTTGCCATGCTGATCCGCCATAACCTGAATTTCGATATGGCGCGGTTCGGTGACAAACTTTTCAACGAACATGCGGTCATCACCAAAGGACGCCTTTGCTTCATTTTTCGACGACTCAAACCCTTGCGCCACTTCTTCTTCCGACCAAGCAATGCGCATGCCTTTCCCGCCACCGCCAGCAGAGGCTTTGATCATGACGGGATAGCCAATGTCACCAGCTATTTTTATGGCTTCTTTGGCATCAGCGATCTCGCCTAAATAACCAGGCACGGTGTTGACTTTAGCGTCATTGGCGAACTTTTTGGATTCGATCTTATCACCCATCACCTCAACAGCCTTCACGTTGGGGCCGATGAAGGCAATGCCTTCTTTTTCGAGGCGTTTGACGAACTGCGCATTCTCGGACAGAAAGCCATAGCCGGGGTGGACCGCCTCAGCCCCCGTTTCTTTACAGGCAGCGACGATCTTATCCATCACCAGATAGGATTCAGCCGCAGGCGGCGCACCAATAAACACCGCTTCGTCCGCCATCTGCACATGCAAGGCCTGTTCATCCGCTTCGGAATATACAGCGACTGTTTTGATGCCCATTTTCTTAGCGGTCTTCATGACCCGGCAGGCAATTTCACCGCGATTGGCTATGAGGATTTTTTTGAACATGGTTTTCGGTCTTATAGATATTTATAACTGGATCGCTTGAAGCCTAAAGTGGGATGTTGCCATGCTTACGCCAGGCTTTATCGACCTTCTTGGTCTTCAGCATATTGAGCGCATGGGCCACACGGCGGCGCGTTGAATGCGGCATGATGACTTCATCAATATAACCACGGGACGCCGCAACAAACGGATTGGCGAACTGGTCTTCATATTCCTTGGTGCGCGCTTCGATTTTTTCCTGATCGCCAATGTCTTTACGGAAAATAATCTCCACCGCCCCTTTCGCACCCATCACAGCAATCTCAGCCGTCGGCCAGGCATAATTGACATCGGCGCGGATATGTTTTGACGCCATCACGTCATAGGCGCCGCCATACGCCTTCCGTGTAATGACCGTCACCAAGGGAACCGTGCATTCGGAATAAGCATAAAGCAACTTAGCACCATGCTTGATCAGACCGCCATATTCTTGCGCGGTGCCAGGCAAGAAGCCAGGCACATCTACGAAAGTGACAACGGGAATGTTGAACGCATCACAGAAACGCACAAATCGCGCGCCCTTGCGGCTGGCATCGGAATCGAGAACGCCAGCAAGCACCATGGGCTGGGT
>JANQLI010000373.1 GCA_028280675.1 Alphaproteobacteria bacterium | reverse complement strand
CACTCGCCCAGGACGCCCCGAGTGTGAGCGCGATGGCGCTAATGACACCTTCTGAATATTCCATGATGAAACCCCCAATTCTTGAGTTTTGCCGACTCCCGCCGACGATCAGGAAAAGCCTGACCGGGGATCATGGCTGGATTGTGGCCACTTTTTACCGATTTTATCGCAGTTTTCAGGCATTTAGCCGCGCCGATAGTCCAGCATGCGGTCAGGGTAGTCCGTTGTTATATAGTCCACCTCAGCGTGAACCAGCGCGTCATAAGCCGCACGATCATTGGCCGTCCATACGGACACTTCAAGTCCGCAGGCATGTGCAAGGGCGACGAAATCTTTGCTTGCCTCACGATGCAACGGCCCCCAGAAGACCGCCCCGCGTTTCGCCATCGCGTGAAAAACATCCGGACCGGCGGCTAAAGTGATGAAAAGGTCTTCCGGTACTTTTCGTGCGATGAGCTCCTCACGCGGATAGGTGAGATAGCCGGTGCGCATATCCGGCTGACACCGCAAAGCATAATCAAGCGCGTCCCAATTAAAAGAGATCAGCACCGCGCGCTCGATCATGCCTGCATGACGCAACGCATCTAAAATACCCTGCACAAGATGGTCCGGATCGGATGATAACGTTGGATCAATGGGATGTGTTTTCAATTCGATAAGAATCTCTGCCTTGAACGCATCCTCTTCGTCCAGCCGGGCCAAGACATCCGACAAAAGCGGAATACGTTCGCCATCGACAGCAACCTGGTTGGGATGTTTGCGCGCCAAGGAAGAGCCAGGCTGAAGACGTCCCACGTCATAGCGCTGCAACGCGGCAAAGGATAAATCTTTCACAAGCGGCCCTGTTTCAGGCAACCACTCACCATTCAAACGCGTCGTATGTGGGTTGAGCGCGTCATCATGATGGACAATCACCTGACCGTCTGCCGATAAATGGACATCCACTTCGATCCCATCGACACCTAATGCAAGAGCATGATTGATCGCCGCCATCGTGTTTTCCGGACGCAATCCTGCACCGCCACGATGCGCAATTATTTTTGGATGAGATCGCATAAGCACACCTTTACAAGCATTCGTGGCACCTTCACATGGGCTATGTTATAGTACGCATTCACTTGGATCACTATGAAAGACAGAGGAGCTTAACGGCTTGGCGTCGTGGATACGAAAAGCGAGCAAAGCATTAAGGTTTGGAGGGAAAGAACCCTCTACGCCCGACGGTGTGCGTCTTTACGCCATTGGTGATATTCACGGCCGCGCAGATTTGTTGCGCGAACTCCACAGCATGATCGCCCAGGATGTGGAAGACCTGGCACCAGAGTCGCGCGCGATTATTATCTATCTCGGCGATTACATTGACCGTGGTCATGAAGTGCCAGAACTTTTGGATATGCTTTCATCTGGACCGCCACCGGGTTTTGAAGCCGTCTACCTCAAGGGCAATCATGAGGCCATGCTGCTCGACTTTCTGGAAGATGCGACACTTGGAATCGCTTGGCGTGAAACCGGCGGCTATGAAACATTACGTGCGTATGGCGTGACACAAACCACGATCGACATCAATCCAATGCATTACGATGCCGCACAAACAGCGCTTCATAACGCCCTCCCGGAAAAGCATCTGACCTTTCTGCAAAACCTCGCGTTAAGCGCAACCTATGGCGATTATTTTTTCTGTCATGCCGGTGTGCGCCCCGGTGTAAAATTGGACGAGCAAAAAGAAGCTGATCTCATCTGGATACGCAGTAAGTTTCTGGAATCGAAACGCAACTTCGGCAAAGTGGTCGTGCATGGCCACACACCGAGTTTTACCGAAGACGGACGTGGCGGTGTAGATATTAAAGACAATCAGATCGGCATTGATACAGGCGCCTGGATGACAAACATCCTCACCTGTCTCGTCCTTGACGGCACAGAATCATGGTTCTTGCAAACCGGCGATCATTAAAAAATCTTTTGATGGTGCCCCTGGCCTGACTCGAACAGGCACGTCCGCAAGGACAATGGATTTTGAATCCATCGCGTCTACCAATTCCGCCACAGGGGCCTTTATGCAAAGGTCGCAACGAAAGAGGGGGGGATCATACGCAGAACGCTGCTCAGGTCAACCGCTTATCGCGGACCTTGCCCGCCGATTTTTCAGCCATCCGCCCACTTTTTGAACCCTTTCTCCATCATTATCATGTAGAAGAGGGCAACATGCCAACCGGGTAAAAGAATTGAGCGTATTGATGACTGCGGACACCACCCATGCTGAAGCGGACACCCCTCAGAGCACCTCTGACCTCCTTGTGGCTCTTGGCCCGCAGATTGGCGGGGATGAAATCACCATTGGGCAGCTCGTCGATGCGCTCGAAGATCGCGCCTTTGGGATTATTCTTCTGATCCTTGCGCTTCCCTGCTGCATTCCCTTTCTTTATGGCGTGCCGCAAGCGGTGTCGATCCCGCTGGTGTTTGTCGCTGCGCAAATCGTGATTGGCCGCCACACACCTTGGCTGCCGGATAAGCTCCGCGCGCGTAGTTTTTCCCGTCAGGCTTTCGAAGACATGGCGACAAAGTCCGCGCCCTATATCCGGTGGTTTGAAGTGATCAGCAAACCACGCCTCACCTTTCTCAGCAGAGGCGTTGCGGAACGGACCCTCGGTGTCTTCTTACTGATCTTCTCAGCATCCATCGCCACCCCTCTCCCCCTCACCAACACCACACCGGGGGTGGCTGTAGGCGTTATGGCGATTGGTTTTATCGAGAGAGATGGTATTCTTTTAATCATCGGCACTCTCCTAGGCGCTATCTGGGTTTCACTGCTGATTTTTCTTGGTAGCGAACTCGCGATTATTATCAAAGACTTTATCGGTGGGCTGATCGGAAACGGATAAAGAAACGATGCACAGTCTCGAGAGTTATCTGACAACCCGTCTTCCTTGGATCACGCTTTTGGTGAGTGCATCACTGATTCTTGGCGCTCATGGCTTCGAATCCATTGGCGGGCTGGAGCCATGTCCTTTGTGCATAGAACAACGGGGATGGCACTGGCTGATGATCTGGATCAGTGTGCTTGGGCTACTGAATGCGGGGCCTCTCAATCAGCGCTTCCCTACTCTCGCCATTTTTGGCCTTCTGAGCCTGACGGCTTTTGCCAGCACCGTGCGGTCGGGCTTTCACGCAGGGGTCGAATATAAATGGTGGGCCGGCCCGGCGAGTTGTGCAGGCGGAGGAGCCAGCCTTTCGATGCAAGATATGCTCGGCGCTTTAGGACAAGCGACAGATGCGCCCGCCTGCGACGATATTCCCTGGTCTCTGTTTGGTATTTCTATGGCAGGGTATAATTTTCTGATATCTTTTGTGCTGCTTGGGCTCTGCACCTATGCAACCTTACGCTTACGCAAGACATCAAACCATGACTGACGAGACCATGTCTGGCGACAAAAACACCATTTCCATCAAGAACAATATGCCGGGTCATTCGGCCAAATCCCGCTTACATGAAATGCTGCGTGTCGATCATGCTGGGGAATATGGCGCCGTGCGCATTTATGAAGGTCAGCTCGCCGTATTACGGCACCGCAAAGGCGCGGAAGAGACCGTGAAGAAAATCGCCCATATGGCCGCGCAGGAAGAAGAACACCTTGCCCGCTTCAACGATCTCTTGGTGGAGCGACGGGTACGGCCCACTGCTCTCACACCGTTTTGGCACTTGGCGGGCTTTGCCCTTGGCGCTGGCACAGCACTCCTCGGTGAAAAAGCGGCGATGGCCTGCACGGCCGCTGTCGAAGACGTGATCGATCACCACTACGCTGAACAAGAAGACGCACTTGAAGTGCAAGGTGAAACGGAATTGCGTGATTTGATTGCGCAATACCGGCAAGATGAAGTTGCCCACCGCGAAACAGCCCTTGCAGAAGGCGCAGAAGAGGCCCCAGCTTATCCGCTTCTCTCAGGCGCAATTAAAGCGGCGTGCCGATTGGCCATCAACATTTCAGAAAAAATCTAACACGGGCGTTACTCTTACGGCTCAAGCTCGATATCCCAATAGAGATAATCCTGCCAGCTTTCGTGCAGATAATTCGGCGGAAAAGACCGGCCATTTTTATGCAGCATGTGCACGGTTGGCCGTTGCGGTTTATGCGCAAGCGTCATACCGCTGTCGCGCAACATCCGCCCGCCTTTTTTCAGGTTACAGGGCGAGCAAGCCGTCGCCACATTTTGCCAGGTTGTTTTGCCCCCGCGCGAGCGCGGGATCACATGATCAAACGTGAGATCATCCGGCGAACCACAATATTGGCATTGAAAGTGATCACGCAGAAAAACATTGAACCGGGTAAACGCCGGTTCGCGTTC
Organism: Alphaproteobacteria bacterium; assembly: GCA_028280675.1. Classification (GTDB taxonomy): domain Bacteria; phylum Pseudomonadota; class Alphaproteobacteria; order SMXP01; family SMXP01; genus JANQLI01. Next base: position 3,251 of record JANQLI010000373.1, on the reverse strand, counting down.
GTGGGAGATATAAGTTTTTAATGCGACCACACTCGGAAGACGCATTTGAAACGAAGGCGAGTGTACGAATTGATCGTACTCGTGCACGATGTCAACGCGATCCATAAAGACAGCCTTGATCGCATCCTGCCATGACCACAACGATAATGGATAATACGACAAGGGCTGATAGTCCGCGTTCAACACGAGCGCGGGGCACGCTTCGGGATGTCGAAGTGGTGCGTTCACGTCACCGTCTCCCTCTCCTACACATGATTCGCGGATTTCTGGGAAAAATCACTGAATCGAATCAAAGTATGACCTAAATCGGCCTGAGAAGTACAGATGTCATGTCACAAGACGATGAAGGTCGTCCTCACTAGGGACATTTTTGCGGCAAATCTTTGTCTGTTAACCCTACTTCCAAATGGGGCGCTTTTTCACATGGCGGTAGTAATTCCACAGTATAAGCGCTGCAACGCCGCGCACCGGACGCCATTGTTCTGCAATGCCATCGAAGTCCTGCACAGAGGGGCGCGCATCTAACCCATGCAAAGATTGATAGGCCGCTTGCACCGCAATATCCCCTGCTGGCCACACATCCGGACGCCCCAAACAAAAAAGACAATAAATCTCTGCCGTCCAACGCCCGATACCCGTAACGGATTGGAGCGCTTGCATAGCATTCGCATCCGACATGCGCGCGAGGTGTGTGAGGTTTAAATGACCTTTCGTAATCTCATTCGCAAGGGCGCGGGCATACCTGATCTTCGGACGGCTGAGACCAAGCGCACGCAAGTCATCATCGGCACACGCCAGCAAACAATCCGGCGTCATGTCAGGCAACAAATCCTCACATCGACCCCAAATGGCATTGGCGCTGGCCGTGGAAAGTTGTTGCTCCACAATGATTTTCAAAAGAGAGGCAAACCCTGCAGGACGCATTTTAAAATACGGCGCACCAGATGCGCGAAACGCTTGCGCAAGGTGCTTATCCTGTTTCACGAGATAACGTACAGCCCTCTCTAAATCATGTTTGCGTTTTAGGCGCGTCGGCAAAGAGGTAGCTTTTGTCATAGCTTGCGCACATCCTCGCCGTAAAGCTCGGACACTTTACGAATGATCGCCCCCATATCCATGGTGTTATGCCCTGCCCGTTTTTGCATAAAAAACTGCTTCGGTTCGACTGCCGCATCAAACAGCCTTCTGCCAAGATGGGCAGGGATAAGTGTGTCTTGTGCGCCATGAAAGATCAACAGCGGCATAGCCACCGATGCAATCTTATCAATCGACGTGAAACGATCGTGGGTCAGCCATTGCACTGGCAAATAGCCATAATGTTCGGCGGCCACATCGGGCAAAGATGTATAGGGCGACACCAAGACAAGCGCACGTGCGTCGATTTCCGTTGCCATATGCACAGCAACACCCGACCCAAGCGACACCCCCATTAAAATGAGGCGCGCGGGCGCGATGGATCGTTCTGCCAAAAAAGCCATCGCCGCGCGCGCATCCATGTAAAGGCCCTCTTCATGGGGATGTCCTGGATTGCCGCTATAGCCGCGATAATCCAGCGCCAGCACGCCAAAGCCAAGATCCGCCATATAGCGATAATAATTGCGCCGGTCAGCAATGCCGCCTGCATTGCCATGCATAAATAGGATAACCGGGGCTGTTTCTGACGGGGTGTGGAACCAGGCGTTTAAGGTCAATTCATCTGCGGTGACCAGCGTGACATCCTCAAAATTATCAAGACCTGCCTGTGAAGCAGATACACTCTGCGCATTGGGGAAATAAAGAAAGCTGCGTTGAAAGAAAAACATGATCGCTAAAGTCACGAGATAGGCTGTCAGCAAGACTATGCCAGCAAACTTCAATCCCTTCATCACAAATTCTAGTGTCACGTTTTGTGCAATCCCTTCTCTAGGCAAGTATCTTGACCCGACTCTCCCTTTCCGGCAAGGGTGAAGGCATGACCGATGCCATCGTCACACGCTTTGCCCCGAGCCCCACTGGGCATCTCCATCTCGGGCACGCTTATGCGGCGATCTTTGCCCATGATCTTGCCAAAGCCCAAGGAGGACGCTTTTTGCTGCGCATCGAAGACATTGACCAAGGACGCGTCCGGCCAGCGTTCGAAAAACAGATTTATGAAGACCTCACGTGGCTTGGGTTGATGTGGGAAAAACCGGTGCGGCGGCAATCAGACCATATGGATCTTTACCGCAGCGAACTTTCACGTCTCAGTGCTGCAGGCCTAACCTATCCCTGCTTCTGTACGCGCAAAGACATTCAGCGTGAAATCAAGGCCATACCTTCCGCGCCGCATGGGCCGGAAGGCGCGCTTTATCCAGGCACCTGCCGTCACCTGAGTGAAACCGAACGCGCGCAACGCAAAGCGAATGGCGACGCCTATGCCATCCGCTTGAATGTTGAAGCGGCTTTAGGGTCTCTGGGCGACCCTGAACCATATTTATATATAGAAGACGGATGTGGCCCCCATGGCGAACATGGTCTGCAAATTGGTGAGCCGCATCTTTTTGGCGACATCGTTTTGGGCCGCAAAGATGTCGGGGTGAGTTATCACCTCGCCGTCACGGTGGATGATCACAGGCAAGGAGTTACACATGTCACGCGCGGCGAAGATTTGTTTCACGCCGCGCATATTCAACGCCTTTTACAAGAATTGTTAGGATACACCGCACCCATTTATCACCATCATAAACTCATCCTGCATAACAGCGGGCGACGGCTTGCCAAACGCGATCAAGATCTCACGATCAAACATTTACGGGAAGAAGGCATCACACCGGCGGCTATTCGCCAGCGGCTCGGGCTACCAATCGTTTAACCCGACAAAAGATTTAAACGGGCGCTCGCGCCCCACAGCCCATGTTTTCCATGTCTCACGCAACCGATCGATGTCTTCATATTTATTAAGCCCCTGCCCGAGACCTAAAATTTGTAATTCATCGCATTTGTAACGCTTGTCTTGCGGCGGCTTGATCACAATGGGTGGCAATTGTGACGACGCGAGGCGAAGGCGCGCATATTCGGAATCCTCTAGCCCATCACTAAGCAAAATAAACCGGGTTGGTGTTTTGCATTCCCCAATGGCTTCATGCATGGTTTGCAAAAACGCGATAATGTTTGTCGTGCTTTGCGCTGGAATTTTGCCCTCAGCGACGAGTGTTGGCATGCTTGCAATCAGAAGACCAACATCTTCCGCAACGGCGTCAGACTTGTTGCGCGCCGAAATCACCTCATTGATT
>JANQLI010000244.1 GCA_028280675.1 Alphaproteobacteria bacterium | reverse complement strand
ATGCGACCGGATCGTGCCTGTCGATGTTTATGTCCCTGGTTGCCCGCCAACCGCGGAAGCGCTCGTCTACGGCATCTTGCAACTGCAAAAGAAAATTCGACGTGAAGGGACCATTGATCGCTAACGATCAGATAAACGGCAAAGATCATGGATGACCAAGACCTGAAAGACCTCGGCTCTTATATTACGTCAAAGTTGGATCAAGCCATCTTGGATGAAGAGATTGCGTTTGGTGAGCTGACATTGACGGCGCGTGCCGATCAGATCATTGATGTTCTGATGTTCTTGCGCAATGACGGGACGTGCCGGTTCTCGACGTTAATTGACATTTGTGGTGTGGATTATCCAGAGCGCTCACAACGTTTTGAGGTGGTCTATCATTTGCTGAGTTTGCATCAAAACCAGCGTATCCGTATCAAAGTGGTGACGGATGAGGATACGCCGGTGCCGAGCTGCATTGAGGTTTATCCGGCAGCCAATTGGTATGAGCGCGAAGCCTTCGATATGTATGGCATTGTGTTCAGTGGTCATCCAGACTTGCGCCGTTTGCTGACCGATTATGGGTTTGAAGGCTATCCTTTGCGGAAAGATTTCCCGCTCACCGGCCATGTAGAAGTGCGTTATGACGATGAACAAAAACGAGTCGTGTATGAACCGGTGTCTTTGGTTCAAGAGTTCCGTAACTTCGATTTCATGAGTCCTTGGGAAGGGGCGAAGTATATTTTGCCAGGTGATGAAAAAGCCGACTCTGAGAATGCCGAAGGTGAGGAGGCTTAAACGATGACGGAGCAAAATATCAAAAACCTCACCATCAACTTCGGACCGCAACATCCCGCAGCGCATGGTGTGCTGCGTATGGTGTTAGAGCTCGAAGGTGAAATCGTCGAGCGTGCTGATCCGCATGTTGGGCTGTTGCATCGTGGCACCGAAAAACTGATTGAGCATAAAACGTATCTCCAAGCGATCCCGTATTTTGACCGCCTGGATTACGTGGCGCCGATGAACCAAGAACATGCGTTCTGTCTGGCGATTGAAAAACTACTTGGTCTCGAAGTGCCAAAGCGTGGACAATATATGCGTGTTTTGTGGTCTGAAATTGGCCGTATCCTCAACCACCTTTTGAATGTGACGACTCAAGCAATGGACGTCGGCGCTCTCACACCGCCGCTCTGGGGCTTTGAAGAGCGCGAGAAGTTGATGGTGTTCTATGAACGCGTTTGTGGGGCGCGCCTGCATGCGAACTTCTTTCGTCCAGGCGGTGTCCATCAAGACATGCCCCCAGGCCTTGCTGATGATATTTACACCTTCTGTGAAGAGTTCCCGCAAAAGCTTGCGGATATTGAACAGCTTGTCACCGATAACCGCATTTTCAAGCAACGCAATGTAGATATTGGTGTTGTGAGCGCAGAAGAGGCCTTTGCGCTTGGCTTTACAGGTGTGATGGTGCGAGGATCGGGTGTGGCGTGGGACTTGCGCCGTGCGCAGCCTTATGAATGTTACAATGACCTTGAGTTCGACATTCCGGTCGGCAAGAACGGCGATTGTTATGACCGTTATCTCTGCCGCATTGAAGAAATGTTGCAGAGTATCAGCATTATGAAGCAGTGCCTTGATGACATGCCTGAAGGGCCTGTGATGAGCACCAATCATAAATTCACGCCACCACGCCGTGATAAAATCAAATCGTCGATGGAAGCGCTGATCGAACACTTTAAGCTGTACACGGAAGGCTTCAAAGTGCCCGAAGGCGAGGTTTACGCGGCTGTTGAAGCGCCAAAAGGTGAGTTTGGTGTCTATCTTGTTTCTGATGGGTCCAATATGCCGTACCGTTGTAAAATCCGTGCGCCGGGATACCCGCATATGGCGGCGATGGATTATGTCGGTAAAGGGCATATGCTGGCCGACATTTCAGCCTTAATCGGCTCATTCGATATTGTGTTTGGAGAGATTGACCGATGAGTGCACCGCGCCGTCTAGCCAAAGAGCAACCAGAGAGCTTTGCGTTCACGCCTGAAAATCTCGCGTGGATAGATGAGCTGCTGAAAAAATATCCTGCTGATAAGAAACGCTCTGGCGTCATCCCGATTTTATGGCGTGCTCAAAAACAAAATGGCGGATGGGTGACGGAGCCCATGATGCGTGTCATCGGCGAGCTTCTGGATATGGCTTATATCCGTGTTTATGAAGTTGCGACGTTCTATACTATGTTCAATCTTGAGCCCGTGGGTGAATTTCATCTCCAGCTTTGCGGAACGACGCCATGCTGGTTACGCGGTGCTGACCAACTGAAGAATGTCTGCAAAAAAAATATCGGACCCAATGGCAGCCGGACGCAAGATGGCAAGTTGAGTTGGATTGAGGTGGAATGCCTTGGCGCCTGTGCCAATGCGCCGATGATCCAAATTAATGATTATTACTTTGAAGATCTCGATGAAGAGAGCCTCGAAGACATCATTGCGGATATTCGCAAAGGCGTAGAGATCAAACCAGGGTCGCGTCGCGGGCGGACGTCCTCTGAGCCCGAAGGTGAGCTCTCTTCGCTCAGTGATGAAAGCATTTACGACCCGGCCGTGGCGGTGACGCCGGTGACACTGAAAAGTGCGGGGGATGCGTAATGCTGCTTCAAGATAAAGATCGCATCTTCACCAATCTCTATGGCTTACGTGACTGGCGTCTTGAGGAAGCCCGCAAACGTGGCGCATGGAACGGGACCAAAGACATTATCGCCATGGGGGAAGACTGGATCATTGATCAGGTCAAAGCGTCTGGTTTGCGTGGCCGTGGTGGTGCGGGATTCCCAACTGGTCTGAAATGGTCGTTTATGCCCAAGCAATCCGATGGCCGTCCGCATTATCTTGTGGTGAATGCCGATGAATCGGAACCAGGCACGTGTAAAGACCGTGAGATCATGCGCCATGATCCACATTTGCTAATCGAAGGGTGCTTGGTCGCGTCGTATGCGATGCGCGCTAACACGTGCTACATTTATTTGCGCGGCGAATATATTTTTGAGCGCGAGCGTTTACAGGACGCGATTGATGAAGCGTATGCGGCAGGGCTTGTTGGTCAAAATGCTTGCGGCACGGGCTTTGATTTCGATATTTATCTTCATCATGGCGCGGGCGCGTATATTTGCGGAGAGGAAACGGCGCTTCTCGAAAGTTTGGAAGGGAAGAAGGGGCAGCCCCGTCTGAAGCCGCCATTTCCGGCCAATGCGGGTCTTTATGGTGCGCCGACGACAGTGAATAATGTAGAAAGCATTGCTGTTGCGCCAACTATCATTCGCCGCGGTGCTGATTGGTTCGCCAGCTTTGGCCGTCCAAATAATGCTGGCACAAAAATCTTCTCCATCTCCGGTCATGTGAATAAGCCATGTAATGTGGAGGAGGCGATGTCGATTTCTCTCCGTGACCTGATCAATACCCATGCTGGGGGTGTCACCGGCGGCTGGGATAATCTTAAAGCCGTGATTCCTGGGGGGTCATCAGTACCGCTCATTCCGAAAGAGATTTGCGATGATGTGTTGATGGATTTCGATGCCTTGCGCGATGTAAAGTCCGGTCTTGGCACAGCGGCTGTGATTGTGATGGATAACTCCACCGATATTGTCAAAGCCATCGCACGCATTTCTTATTTCTATAAGCATGAATCTTGTGGGCAGTGCACACCATGCCGCGAAGGCACCGGTTGGATGTGGCGCGTGCTTGAGCGCATGGCCAAGGGTGAAGCACGCACGGAAGAAATCGATATGTTGCTTGATGTGACCTATCAGGTCGAAGGACACACGATCTGTGCGCTTGGCGATGCAGCGGCGTGGCCGGTGCAGGGTCTCATTCGCCACTTCCGTCATGAGATCGAAGAGCGTATCAACAATTATCGTGAAGACAAGCCTGTGGCTGTTGTGGCGGCGGAATAGGTGAGGGTGAACGCATGACCGAAAATCGCACAATTTTGGTTGATGGGGATGAAGTTGACGTCCCAAGTCATTATACCTTGCTGCAAGCCTGTGAAGAAGCAGGCCGGGAAATTCCACGTTTCTGTTATCACGAACGTTTATCGGTCGCGGGCAATTGCCGCATGTGTTTGGTGGAAGTAAAGGGCGCGCCGAAACCTGTGGCTTCGTGTGCGCAAAACGTCCGCGATTTACGTCCCGGTCCTGATGGCGAGCCACCGGAAATTATGACGACAACCGATACAGTCAAAAAGGCGCGTGAAGGGGTGATGGAATTTCTTCTCATCAACCATCCTCTTGATTGCCCGGTGTGCGACCAAGGCGGCGAGTGCGATCTGCAAGACCAAGCCATGGGGTATGGTGAAGCCGATAGCCGCTATTTGGAAGACAAATTCGTTCCCGAAGACCCGCATATGGGCCCGCTGATCAAAACGGTCATGACGCGCTGCATTAAGTGCACACGCTGTGTGCGATTCTCTACCGAAGTGGCGGGCGTGGAAGAAATGGGATTGATCGGCCGCGGCGAAGAAGCGGCGATTATCACCTATCTTGAGCAAGCCTTGCATTCGGAGCTCTCGGGCAACGTGATTGATTTGTGCCCGGTTGGCGCGCTGACCTCAAAACCTTATGCGTTTAAAGCGCGGCCGTGGGAATTGCGCAAAACCGAAAGTATCGATGTGATGGATGCGCTTGGTGCAAATATCCGTATTGATAGTCGTGGCCGTGAAGTGATGCGTATCTTGCCGCGTAATCATGACGATGTGAACGAAGAATGGATTTCGGATAAATCGCGTTACGTCTATGACGGTTTAAAAAGTCAGCGGCTTGATAAGCCTTATGTAAAAAAAGATGGCAAGCTCCAAGCGGCCAGTTGGGATGAGGCGTTTGCCGCGATTGCAGATCAAGTCAAAGACGCCACGC
>JANQLI010000241.1 GCA_028280675.1 Alphaproteobacteria bacterium | reverse complement strand
ATTGTCCAATATTCCCCACTGCTGCCTCCCGTAGGAGTCTGGGCCGTGTCTCAGTCCCAGTGTGGCTGATCATCCTCTCAGACCAGCTATAGATCGTCGTCTTGGTAGGCCGTTACCCCACCAACAAACTAATCTAACGCGGGCTTATCTTTCGGCGATAAATCTTTCCCCCCCAATATCTCTAAAGGGGGGCGTATACGGTATTAGCGCACGTTTCCATGAGTTATCCCGTACCGAAAGGCAAATTCCCACGCGTTACTCACCCGTCTGCCACTGTCTGCCATCCGAAGATGGGTTCTCGTTCGACTTGCATGTGTTAGGCCTGCCGCCAGCGTTCGTTCTGAGCCAGAATCAAACTCTCAAGTTTAATATCTGACAAATCACAATTATCATTGACGAGACCTCGCTCCTATCTGTGCCGAAGCACACATAAGTGCGTGGTGTCATTTTTGAAACGTGACAGTCATTATCCTTGGTTAGCCAGGAATAACGCCACCCACGTTTCTCTTTCAATTTCTACAATGTCAAAGAGCGTGCGCCTCAGTTCAGAGACACGAAACGACCCATCCGGCTAAGCTATGCGCCCCGCCGGCTGCGTCGGAGGAGCGCTGTATACGCCTGAGCTATGATGCTGTCAAAGGGAAAATTGCAGTTTTATCAACTTTTTTGCACTTTTTTCCCTCGAAACATGATTCCGGGCTCCACCAGGTCGCCGAAATGTCATGCCCAGGGGAATTTTTAACACAATTTTCCCCTGCAAATCCAGAATTTCCCTGCAAAAACAGGTGCGAATCGTACATTTTTTTGCGAATTGGGACGCCCGAAGTCAGAATCAGAGCGTTTTAGGATCACATTTCTCCGCACCTTGCAGCACCAACCCCGCCCTTACCCAAACATAAAACCTTCCAGAACTGACATCTTGAGTATGGATGCAAAAAACAGGGATATCAGATTGGTTTATTTAAAATGACGTCAGACTCACTCACACACAAACAATACATCCCCATCTGCATGTGAGGCGAGCTGTCCTAATGTGCTATTTTCGTTCTCTACTTGGTAGCCCTGATATCCCTTAGCAGTGAGAAAATCCCAGAGAGCTTGAGTGTCATCCCCTGCCCGCTGCAGGTTGCCATCAACGACTTCAAGGAACAACGCCGGTTTAAACCGGTCAATGGCTTGCTCCGCACCTTTCAGCATGCGGAGCTCCCAGCCTTCGATATCGGCTTTAATAAAATCTATGCGCGTGAGATTATGGTTTGCCACGAAGTGATCAAGTGTAATGACGGTCGCAGTCTCATGCAAATAAGGTCGATCATCTTGGCTTTGTCCAAAATGACTGAGACCAAATCCAATACTACCCGATGGCTTGACCGGCACTGATATTTCAAGTGATCCCTCAGCATCACTCAAGCCTGCACGATGGATACAAACATTCTGCATCCCCTTAATCATCATTGCCTTATTTAAAATAGAATACGCGTAGGAGTTTGGCTCAAATGAGTGAACATGCCCCTGAGGCACCATCGCAGCAAAAAGCTTGGTGAATTGTCCCGCGTGCGCGCCGGCGTCAATGACCACCCCATCTTTTGGGATCAATGTTGAAAAGGGTGGAATAAGCTCTTTATGATGCTGCTTCACACATGCTTTGTACAAATGTGCGAGGTAACTGATACGGGCACGCGGCGTAAGCTGCTCCATAATCTTTAAATCGAGAGACACAGCGACTTATCCCTCATCATCCACGGGGCGTTCGATGAGATTAATCAGCATACCATCAATATCCCGAAAAACCATTTCGCGTTGGCCAATTGTTTCGTTGAATTTAAAATATGTCGGCTCCGCGATGACCACAACGTCCCATTCACGCAACCGCTCCAAAACCGGGTCAAGGTCAGCGCAGTAAAACACCATACAGCCTTCCCCAAGGTGAACTTTCTTGAGATCGCGTTCGAGCACTGGCGGTGTGGGACTGCTGACTTGAAATAGCCCAATCATCCCTTTGTTATGCGCTTCCGCTTGAAAGATTCGATATTGCACATGCGAGTCTTTGGGAATGCCAAGAAGCGTCCGAATCGACTCTTGCGGCAAGTCCCCCTCACCGAATATGTCAGTAATGTGAAACACATCGCGATAAAAAGCAGAGGCGCGTTCAATATCCCTCACAAAAAGCGCCGTGCGAATAATGGCACTGACAGATGGCGGATGGATAGAGTGTGACGTCATAAGCAGAAAAGCTCCAATGGATATGTGGATATGGCTATGTTCAGTTAAGCCATCCTAAATGCCTGACGTCACGATTGTAAGGATTTAGTTTAAAGGATCTTAACGCCACCTCCCTAGTTTTAATCAGGAACCCTGGGAGTTGGCATGCGTTTTTTGTCTCTTGCGCTTTATCTCGTCACAATTTTTGTAAGCGCCTTTTTGCTGTTCCAGGTGCAGCCGATGCTCGCGCGCACCCTCTTACCCTGGTTTGGCGGCACACCAGCGGTTTGGACCGTGTGTATGCTCTTTTTCCAAGTTTTTCTATTTCTTGGATATGCCTACGCGCATTACTTACAAAAGTGTTTCTCGCTGCGATGGCAAGGCATAGTACACAGCCTGCTTCTTATAACTGCGCTGTTGACACTTCCCCTCGACCCTGATCCCATGTGGCATTGGGACGATAAGGGAGCACCGGCATTACATCTCCTGCTTCTCCTCGCAACATCAGTTGGCGTGCCCTATTTTCTCCTCAGCTCCACCGGGCCCCTGTTGCAGGTTTGGTTTGCCGCGCATCACACGGGCCAATCGCCTTATCCCCTTTATGCGGTTTCCAATGCAGGATCCTTTATCGCTCTGCTCAGCTACCCGTTCGTTTTTGAGGTGCTCTTTCCAATAAGCGATCAAATGCTGTTCTGGTCTTATGGCTTTCTTCTTTTCACAACCCTTTGCACACTTGCAGCCATCTCGGTTTTGTTTCGGAAAAGACCAGCGCCTACTGAAACATCATGGCACGATAAGACATCAATCATCTCAAGCGGACAACGCTTTCTTTGGATCGCGTTACCAGCCGTCGCCTCACTCACGCTGCTTGCGGTCACCACCTATATGACGCAAGACATCGCGCCTGTCCCGCTCCTATGGATTGCGCCTCTCAGCCTGTACTTATTGAGCTTTATTCTATGCTTTGAAAGTGATCGGTGGTATCGTCCAAAGACGTACAGCACCACGCTACTCCTCCTGCTCATCGCTCTGATGGTTCAGGCTGTTTTTCGCGAGCACATATCTCCCATCACCAGTATCATTATTTGCTGCAGCTTTCTCTTTGCCCTTTGTATGGTCTGTCATGGGGAGCTAGCTCTCACACGCCCAAACAAAGACAAACTGACCTCCTTTTATTTAAGCATTGCAGCAGGCGGCGCTTTGGGCGGTGTATTTGTCGGGCTCATCGCGCCAAGCCTATATGATACTTATGTCGAATTTCAGTTGGGTTTCGTTTGCGCCCTTATCCTCATTCTGTATGCGGACCGCCACGATACTGAATCCGTGATACAGAAGCTCCTGCACAAGCGCGCCAGTGTCTACAGCGTCAGCGTGTTTGGCCTTGTTGGCTTAACCATGCTCTTACCACAGGTAGACAATCAAACACGTTCTATCCAAACAACACGCAATTTTTATGGCGTCCTGAAACTCTACGACGCGCCAGCAAGTGACGGCGCTGCGACACGCCGTCTTGTGCATGGCCGGATCTTGCACGGACTTCAGTATCTCGAAGAGGACCGTCAATCTATTCCCACCAGTTATTACGGGCGGGTCACCGGCATCGGGCACCTTCTTGAAATAACCGCGCCTTCTGCTGACAGTGTGTGGCAAGAACGGCATATTGGTGTCGTCGGCTTGGGTGTTGCCACGCTCGCCGCTTACGGCACGTCGCAGGATACGTTACGCTTTTATGAGATCAATGACGATGTGATGACGATCGCACAAGAACAATTCAGCTTCCTCACAAACACCCGCGCCGCCACAAGCATTATACCCGGTGACGCGCTTCTTTCGCTCGAAAAGGAAAATCCTCAAGGATTTGACATTCTGGTGCTTGATGCATTCAGCGGGGATGCAATCCCAGTTCACCTTCTGACACAAGAAGCATTCTCAACCTACCTCAACCATATGACACCAGATGGCGTCATTGCTGTGCATATTTCAAACCGTTATCTGGATCTTCAGCCTGTCCTCTGGGCAATTGCCGATCATTTTGATCTCGCAAGCACTGTCATTCACTCACCAGCCGACCCGGCCAATAGCGTCAATGAAGCCGACTGGATCTTTCTGACCAAGAATGAACCGATCACACGATCCCTTCGGAAGTCAGCATCTTATGAAAAGCGTGACACAACACGCACGACATATCTCTGGACCAATGAGTATTCCAACATCTTCCGGATTCTGAAGTTCTAAAGCAAAATCCAAAGCCATAGTTCTGCCATGCTTAGATATTAAGGAAATATTAAAACGCCCTTGTTCCATTATGAGCAAAAATAAGCGGGGAACTTATGCTGGACGAGCCCGACCATCGCGAACTGCCACTGTCTGAGGGTGAAACCCCAGCAAATATTTTAAAGCCTAAAATTGGATTGGCTTTGGGAGGAGGTGTTGCGCG
>JANQLI010000230.1 GCA_028280675.1 Alphaproteobacteria bacterium | reverse complement strand
AATGCCGATCTTGCACGCATCCGGCGTGATGACACCAGGACAGTTCGGTCCCACAAGGCGCGTTTTCGAGCCTTCCAGCGCCCGCTTCACCCGAACCATATCCAAAACCGGAATTCCCTCTGTGATGCAAACGGCGAGTTCAACACCTGCATCAATCGCTTCGAGAATAGCATCTGCTGCAAAAGGGGGCGGGACATAAATCGCACTCGCGGTGGCGCCCGTTTCAGCAACGGCTTCGGCAACCGTGTTAAACACAGGCAACCCTAAATGCGTGGTGCCGCCTTTGCCGGGGCTGGTGCCGCCAACAACTTTGGTGCCATAAGCAATGGCTTGCTCGGAATGGAACGTCCCTTGGTTGCCGGTGAACCCCTGGGTAATCACTTTTGTCGTCTCGTCAACAAGAACGGCCATCTATGCAGCCTCCTTCACGGCAGCGACAATTTTTTCCGCCGCATCTGCTAAATCATCCGCTGAAATAATGGGCAAACCGGAATTTGCCATGATCTCTTTTCCGAGCTCCACATTGGTGCCCTCAAGGCGCACAACGAGCGGCACATCCAATTCGACTTCTTTGGCCGCCGCCACAACACCTTCAGCGATAATGTCACAGCGCATAATGCCGCCAAAAATATTGACCAAGATGCCTTCCACATTGTCGTCAGACAAAATGATCTTAAACGCTTCGGTGACTTTTTCTTTTGTCGCCCCGCCGCCAACATCAAGGAAGTTGGCTGGCTCAGATCCATAGAGTTTAATGATGTCCATAGTGGCCATCGCCAGGCCTGCACCATTGACCATGCAGCCAATTTTGCCATCAAGCTTAATATAATTGAGGTCATATTTTGACGCTTCAAGTTCCGCGGGATCTTCTTCGGTTTCGTCGCGCAGTTCCATGATTTTGGGATGACGATAAAGCGCGTTGGAGTCAAAGTTGACTTTGGCGTCTAAGCACACCAGATCGTTTTCTTTCGTCACCACCAATGGGTTGATTTCAAGAAGGCTCATATCGGTTTCGGTGAAGGCGCGATAGAGATTACCGATCAATTTCACACATTGCTTGACCTGCGCCCCCTCAAGGCCAAGCGCATAGGCGATGGAGCGGCCATGGTGACCCTGGATACCCGTTGCGGGATCAACGGACAGTGTGAGAATCTTTTCAGGAGTCTCTGCCGCCACTTGCTCAATATCCATGCCGCCTTCTGTTGAAGCGATGAATGAAATCCGTGATGTCGCCCGGTCCACAAGGATGGAGAGATAAAGTTCACGCTCAATTGCGCAACCATCCTCAATATAAAGGCGGTTGACTTGCTTTCCTGCTGGTCCGGTTTGATGGGTCACCAAAGTCATACCCAACATACGCTCGGCTTCGGCTTTCACCTCATCAATGCTTTTAACAACTTTGACGCCGCCGCCTTTGCCACGGCCACCGGCATGGATTTGCGCTTTGACAACCCAAATCGGTCCGCCCAATTGCTCGGCTGCCGACACCGCATCTTTCACCGTAAATGCGGGTAAACCACGACCGACTGTCACGCCGAAATCTTTCAAAACGGCTTTTGCCTGATATTCATGGATGTTCATGGGAAGAAAACCCCCAGATGTGATAGTCAGAAATTATACAGAGGTGCTTATAACACCCGCATGATGCAGTGCAACCGACAAAATATGATGAATAGTCTAGCTTTTCTGGAGGAACACTCAATGACAGATGTACGACTGTTAGAGACCCAGCTTCTCGAAAGATCGGGCCGTTTGGCGGGATTGTCCCCAGATAAACGTCACCAAAGCATTCGCCACACTTAAAACGGCCAACGCCGCGAGAAACAGCGCCTGCAGCCCTTCCTCATTCTGGGCATGTTGCAAGGTAAAGTCGATAGCGTTTTCAAGCGAGGCAAGATTTTCAATACCGGGCAAGGCTTCGCGCAAAACATAAAAACTCAACACCACCGCCCCAAACGCAGCCATACGCGCCCACCCTTTACGGTGCCGCACAACATAGACAAGGCTGAGCAAAACAACCCCAATAAAAAGGAAATCCCAACGCGCGTGGAAAGGCCCCAAACATATGGCCGCCATCCCTAAGCCAATAGACCCATTGAGATTACTAAACATCACGTAACTTACCCCCACCAGCGGTAAGCTTAGAAAATTTGCGAATTGAGGGCAAGACGCACAAAAAACGGACGGGCCTTGAGGCCCGGCCATCTTCAATTCATTGTATGCTGTATGCGATTAGCCCAAGCTAGGGTCGATCTTGATGCAGGCATCCACAAGGCCTTTCACCGCATCAACAGACTTGTCGAACATGGCTTTTTCATCCGCATCGAATGTCACCTCGATGACTTTTTCAACGCCATTTTCACCAATGATCACCGGCACACCAACATAAAGATCGTCTTGGCCGTATTCACCGGACAGGTGGGCCGCACAGGGCAGCAAGCGCCGTTTATCTTTGAGATAGCTTTCCGCCATCGCAATGGCAGAGGACGCAGGCGCATAGAAGGCAGACCCAGTCTTGAGAAGGCCAACGATTTCCGCGCCGCCATCACGGGTGCGTTGGACAATCGCGTCCAATTTCTCTTGTGTGGTCCAGCCCATTTTCACAAGATCCGGCACCGGAATACCGGCCACAGCCGAATAGCCAAGGAGCGGCACCATAGTGTCGCCGTGACCGCCAAGCACGAAAGCAGTGACATCTTCGACAGAGACGTTGAACTCATCGGCCAAGAAATGACGGAAGCGGGCCGAATCAAGCACACCCGCCATACCAACGACTTTGTTTTTCGGCAGACCGGAATATTTTTGAAGTGCTGCAACCATCGCATCCAATGGATTGGTGATGCAGATCACAAAGGCGTTTGGTGCATGTTCACCAATGCCTTCACCCACAGACTTCATCACCTTGAGGTTGATTTCGACCAGATCATCACGGCTCATACCCGGCTTACGGGGCACACCGGCTGTGACGATCACTACATCCGCACCAGCAATGTCTTTATAATCCTGTGTGCCTTTGAATATGGCGTCAAAACCATCAACGGGAGCCGATTCAGCAATATCCAGGGCTTTCCCTTCTGGAATGCCTTCTGCGATATCAAACAGGACCACATCGCCGAGCTCTTTCAAGCCGACCATATGCGCCAATGTCCCACCAATTTGTCCTGCCCCGACCAGGGCAATCTTATTGCGCGCCATGGAGATTCTCCTTGTTCTATATGGCAAGCGGCCTCATCTGAGCTGTGAGACCCGCTGAAAAAGTTGCGCCTGACCTAGCGCGAATCCGCCACCCGTGCAATGGGCATTCTGCCGCGCAGACGATCAATCAAACGTGGGCGTGTGCGATGTCCGGGGGTCGGACCAATAATCTGCCGCCTGCATTTCCATCAAACGCGAAGCCGTGCGGGAAAACTCGAACGACCCATCACCCGATGGAT
>JANQLI010000195.1 GCA_028280675.1 Alphaproteobacteria bacterium | reverse complement strand
CAACGCAAATCCAAGCGTGATAATCCCGCCTGTAAAAATGCCGATGACAAAGATGCGCGTATTAAAAATAGCGTCCGGTTCCTGTGGTGACGCAAGGAGCCATGTGAGCATGATGCACGAATATCCGATGCCTGTCACAATGAGAGCGTTTCGTTTACCGATGCGCCGAGAAACAAAAATCCACAATGGGATAGAGGCGAGCGTTCCCAATGTCTGCCACATGCCGAGTCGGCTCATGAGCTGCGGCCCGCTATCCATGGCATATTTGGCGAAATACAAAAAGGCGACGGAGAAACTTGCGTTGGCGGTTAGTAGAAAGGTTTTTGCAAGCAGAAAAATACAAAAGTGTCTGTTCTGCCAAATCATCTCTACTTGTTCACGAATACTATAAGAGACCGAGAACGTTCGTTCGCGGCGTGCCGTGTTCTTGGTTGAAAAAAACGAAATCAACATTGTCACAAACACGGTTGCACCGATTGCCCACCCCATAATCGCGTATCCGTCTTTTTCGCCGAAGCGGTCCAGAATGATGCTGCCGCCGATGGTGAGCGTGAGTAGCGCCGTGATGAAGAATAATGTGCGGAACGATGTAAGAGTGGTGCGGGTGTGGTAGTCCGACGTCATCTCCGCCGGCATGGCAAGGTGGGGTACATTGAAGATCGTATAGGCTGTGGAATACAGAAGAAGAATGATCGTGACATAGATTGCGGCGGAAGTGGGCGAGCTGAAGTCAGGTGCGTTGAACAAAAAGACAAAACAGACAAAGCAGGCGATGGCGCCGAGCAAGAGATAAGGCCTTCGGCGTCCAATGGATGTCTGCGTCTTGTCGCTGATCGTGCCCATGATGGGATCAGTGATAAGGTCATACATGCGCGCTAGGAAAATAATCTGGCCAGCCAGTGAAATGCTAATCCCCAGATTGTCGGTCATGTAATTCAGCAAGAAAAAGCTCAAGATCCCGATCATCACGAACGAGCCGTGAGATCCGGCGGCCCAACCCATCATGGTCCATTTGGACAAAGCGGGTGTTGCGCCGCTCAGTGCTTCATCAGACTTGTCAATGGGCCGTGCTGTGTTGTCCAAGCTCTTATCCATTCACGTTTGGCGGGCGACTCACGCAGAATCCGGATCTGCAATTGAGACAATTTTCTGCATGTGCATATCCTTCTCGATGACATCCAAAACAAAATTCGACAGATCGGCGCGCGACACTTTGCGACCATTGGGTAAGACATTGCCCTCAATTGTTTCGTAGGCATTGCGCGCGTTGCTGTTGTGCAGAAATGGGGCGCGAACCACGGTCACGTCCATATCTGAGTCTAAAACCTGGGTTTCCATATCATTCATGTCGCCGTAATATTTGCGACGCAGGAAGAGATAGATATTGCGCCGGATCCCTTTGCGCGGCAGCTTGGCGGCGCCGATTGAGGATATGGGAACAAGGCGTTTGATGCTGTGCTGCCGCATGCCTGCGAGCACATTCTCGTGGGTTGCGGTGTTGAGATAATATCTTTTGTCTCGAAGATTCTTTTTGCCGACGCTTGTGATCACCGCGTCAGCACCTTCCAGGCCATCAATGATCGATTGCCTGTCAAATCCGTCACCGCGACGTTTGGTGACCCGGGACTCATTGGAGACAATTTTTTCCGGCGATCGCGCAATCGCAATAATGTCATGGCCACGCTCAAGGGCATGTTCAATGAGCCAAGTTCCCGTTTCGCCTGCGGCGCCGATGATCGCTATTTTCATGGGCATACCTCGCTCAAGCCGTGTTCGGCTCTTCGACCGGGAAACTCCACGCGCGGTGCAGCTTGTCGTCTTCATACTCATAGACGCCAAGACGCGCTTTCTCCACTTGCTGTCCGTTTTCAACGTACGTGTCGATCTCAAGAGCCACCACAATGTTGCCGAAGGC
>JANQLI010000365.1 GCA_028280675.1 Alphaproteobacteria bacterium | reverse complement strand
GTCTCACCAACACAAGTGGGTCCAATTCATCCGGCGATGTCATGACCTTTGGCCAGGTGTTTGATCAAGGCCATGTTCCTTCTGGTCAGGGCCTCGTTGCCCATGTCAATGGTCAAACCTATGCCGTGCAAATGGATGTGAAAGCCACGTACGATGATGGCTCTGTGCGGCATGCTGTGTTGACTTTAGACGCACCGGCCCTCAACAACAATCAGAGTGTGGATATTACACTTGCCCATGGGAATCCGCCAACCGGTGCGAATCTGACAGCGCAAGACATCTTAGATTCCGGTTATAATGTCACCGTGCAAGTCACACTTTCAGGCGGATCAACGCAATATATCAATGTTGCCAATAAACTGAATCAGGCTATGGCCAATGGCACGTTAGACACGTGGGTCGAAGGACCTCTGTCCTCTGAGTATAGCTTTCAAATTGATGTCGTTCCGCATTTAGATTTGCGTTTTAATATTCAGATTATGGCGGATGGTGATGTGCGGACCAATGTCATTTTTGCGAATGATGATGTGTTTGAAGCTGGGTCGCACGATCTCACGTACAGCGCCACCATTAAAGATCACGGTGCTGTTGTTGCGAGCTACAATAACATAGATCACTATCGTTCTTCGACGTGGAATGAAGAGTTTTGGACGGGTCAAAATCCATCATACTATTATCAGCATGATATGGATTACCTCATGACGACAGGGGCGATCCCACATTACGATACATCCTTAGGCGTTGATCCAAGCGAAATCAATCAGCGCTATCAAGACCTTCAGAATCAGGACACAGGCCCGCTCGGCAGCGCCATGATTACAGAATTCATGGGCATGACAGGGGGGCGTGAAGATATTGGTATCCTGCCAACCTGGACGGCGACATATATTATCAGCCAGGATCAGAAATCCTGGGAGATTATGATGGCGAATGCGGATGCAGCGGGGAGCGTGCCGTGGCATCTTATTGATAGCAACACCGGAGAAGCCATTACGATTACGGATCATCCGACACTTCGTGTTGATCGGTCTGGAAATGTTCTCTCAGATGCATATAGAAGTTCATCCAATGGTGGTTGGACCATCGATAATGCACATCAACCATCAGTTTCTTATGTGCCTTATCTTCTCACAGGTAACCAATACTATCTTGATAACCTCATTAATCAGACCTCCTATTCTATTGGATTGGTGCCAGACTATTTCCGTGGCAGTAATGGATTGGTGTTCGGTGCTAATCAACCCCGTGGTGATGCATGGTTGCTGAGAACAATGTCTGAGGTTAGTTTTGTCATTCCTGATCAACACGCGTTGCACGATTATTTTGATAATCTGTTGAATGTTAATCTTGATCATCTTGTACAAAAATACGTTGTCGATGGCCATATGGACCATACAGGCGAGCTTGAAGGCTGGTTTGATTTTAAATATCAAGCAAAATCCAGTGAAGTTGGCCTGATTAGTGCGTGGCAGCAAGATTTCTTCACCTCTGCTTTATCGCTTGCATCCGCACGGGGTTATGATCAAGCGATTGATCTCTTGAACTGGCAAGCGAATTTCACAGCCGGGCGTTTTATCAATGACGACAACGGCTTTGATATAGATTATGGCGCGCTCTACCGATTGGCCATTGGCGACGCATCAACAGGCGCACATTTTAATACGTGGTCGGAGTCCTTGAACCAAATGCTGTCGTCGGGGAGGCAGCCCTTTGATTATAACAATCAATATGCACATGACTATCTCACCAAAGCAACCAATGCTCTCTCAAGCATGATCACTGCAACGGGAAACGTGGAAGCTATAGAGGCCTATGGTAATATTCTATCCAAGTCTTTTGAAACAGGTCCTTATGATCCGAATGCGGACGCGACCTATTTTAAAGACCCCACATGGTTCTTCGCTCCTGTCCTTCCAGATGGAAGTACATTAACGCAAGATAAAATAACAATTGGCTCCGGTTCTCTTAATGGCACAGCTGAGAGTGAGTTGATTTATGGTGGAAGCGGTGCAGATACCATTAAAGGAGTTGCAGGATCTGATCTTCTTTTTGGCGATTCCGGTGCAGATGACATACAAGGCAATGCAGGCAATGATTACCTATTTGGCGGTGCAGGCAATGATAAATTGGCTGGCCACAGTGGTGATGATGTCTTGAAGGGCAATGGTGGAGCCGATCAATTCGTATTTACCGCTTTTGATAACTCACATGATCAAATTCTTGATTTTACTGATGGCCAAGACCGGATTGTTCTTTGGGGTGAGCTCTCCAATGGGGTGTCCTTAACAAATTTACTTGCTAATGCCACAAGCTCTGGCGGAGATACGACACTCCATTTCGATGCGAACACTTCCGTGACATTAATCGGTGTATCTATCAGTGATCTCAGTGTCAGTGATTTCATTCTAGTGTAAGCCGTATCACAAGATCGGGTATTGTTAGATTAATATAATATTGACACAATTTGACTTAAAATGTGTCACTCCTGTGCAATTGTCACACTTCTCAGGTTGATATAGATTGATCTAACATGTTGTACGATGCCCGTAATCTGGAATCAGATACTCTTCTCACATATGATTTATGTATTGTCGGCGGCGGTGCGGCTGGAATAACCCTTGCGCTAGAACTTGAGGATTCCGGTTTGCGTATCTGCCTGCTCGAGAGTGGGGGGGAGTATTATGAAGACGAAACACAGGCTCTGACGCAGGCAGTTTTGACGGGCGACCATTACCCCGCCACGGACATCAGTCGCTTGCGTATTCTCGGCGGCTCAACGAATCATTGGGAAGGTAACTGTAGTCCCCTCTCGCCTATTGATTTTGAGAAGCGTAATTGGGTTGAAAATTCTGGTTGGCCGATCAGCTATCAGGATATAGAGCCATACTATAAAAAAGCGGCAACCTATTGCGAACTGACTTCACAACAATTCGCCAAGGAGTATTGGACGCAAAAAAGCAACTCCCCATTTTTTGATTTAGAGCTTGAGCAAACAGAAGTTGGGATCGCGCAGTCAAGTCCCCCAACGAACTTTGGCGAGCGTTATTTTGTGAATTTACAGAAATCTTCTGTGACAGATGTCTATCTGTATGCAAATGTTCTCCACATTGCTTTGGATGATCAGGATACGGTGCGCCATGTTGATGTTGGCGTGATTGAAGGGTCTCGCTTTCGTGTGACGGCGCGTCAATTCATTCTTGCAACTGGCGGCATTGAGAATGCGCGTATGCTTCTCTTGTCAGATGATGTTCAATCCAATGGGATTGGGAACGCGCACGACCAGGTCGGTCGGTACTTTATGGATCACGTGATCGTTGAAGGGGCATATCTATTGCCTGAGCCAATGTTTGAAAAGCAACATCTTTCGGTGACATCTGAAGACAATGGGATGACACCTTTCTTTCAATTATCTGAGGATGTGATGCGCACATTGGGTCTCGCAAATGTGCGTATGCCCCTCATACCTGTAACAGAATACTATATGTCTTCTGGTATTTCTTCGTACCATCATATTATGGAAGATTTGGCGGCTGGATCATGGCCCAACCATCTTGGAACGCATATATACAATGTATTCGCTGATCTCGACATGGTTCTTGAGGCTACGTCGCGCCGGGTATTTGATGCGCCCTTGTTCGAGTATGCCAACAATATTGGAGGATTTGTTCTTGATACTATGGTGGAGCAATATCCGCATAGGGACAATCGCATTTCACTGAGTAATGAACGTGATTATTTTGGGCAGAGGCGTAGCCATCTTCATTGGATGCTTCATGATGAAGAGAAGCAGAATCTTTGGCGGTGCTATGACGTTCTTGCCGCAGAGGTTGGTGCTGCGGGCATCGGGCGCGTGAACATGCAGCCTGAGAATGAGCGTTTATTTACAGAACTGCTCAGCTATGGCCATCACCATATGGGAACCACACGAATGAGTGAGACGGCAACAACAGGTGTGGTTGACCGCAATTTAAAACTGCATAGCGTCAAGAATTTGTATGTAGCGGGAAGCTCTGTTTTTCCAACCGGTGGACACGTGCCGCCAACATTGACTATTGTGGCCATGGCGGCTCGACTGTCGGATCATCTGAAGACAATAGTGTGAGGTGATGCCAATGAGTAAACTCACGAAACGCACATTCATGACGCTCAGCAGTGCTGGCTTTGCTGTCTCTGTGAGCCCCTCTGCCATTGGTCATGCGATTCATGACGATTCTATATTGCAGATAGGGGAATTCTTTCGGACGCCAGAAAGCGCGCAAAAGATCGCACGCCATTATTTATCTGTGAATGCAGACGTGACATATTTGGATGTTGCGCGTTCAGTGGAGAGGAAGCTCTGTAACGGCGATCCCACATTACAAGATATTTCGCGCGCCATTCGTGAAGATTTCCGGCAACGGAATATCGTTCATCTCGATGGCTGGGTTTTGTCCGAACTTGAAGTGGAACTGTGTGTACTCGCAGCCTTAGAAGCAGTATAGTTTTGGAAGAGTGAGAGATGCGTCCGCTGACCGTCTTGTGAAGAGGTTATTATGAATTCACTTGTTTTGCTGCTCGAATGTATCGGAATCATTTTTATCATTCTATGGGTCTTCCAGAATAAAAGCGCCAAAGATGATGAGCCGCTTAAGGGTATTTTGGCTGTCGATATAGAAGACGACGATACGTAGGATCAGGCCTAAGCAGTGGCATGGGGGCCTCGTGCTGTGGTATCTTGCTTTTTTATGATATGGTTATGAAATCAGGTTGCTGGGGTATTCGACCAGCGCGATAATGGTGCTGTTTGTGCCCGCTCTTCCTTTACGCGATCAATGAATACGATCTTATAAAGCGCTCCGATAAAGGACATGATGATCAGATAACCTTCCCACATTTCAATGGATTGCGCCGCGCCGCCCACCATAAAGGCCACGAGCGAGAGCATGCAGGCGAGGGCCAAGTCAGATATCCACATCTCGCCCGTTTTTCGGCAATGCTTACGTAATTTGTTCGCATAGGATAGTGAGATGATGAACATGCTCATATATATGCCAAAGCCAACCAAGCCCATACCTGCCATGACTTCGAAATACATACTGTGCATGGCGCGATTGCCCAAATAGGTGGCGCCATACATTTGGGCGAGGCTATTTTGATAAATACTTCGTAACCCTAAGCCTGTGATCGGATTATCAAGAGCAGAGCGGAACGCGACTTTCCAGAACTCAACACGCGACATGAATGACGCATCCGATGTTGCATCACCGATTGTTTCGATGCGGCTGTACCAACTTTCTGGCATAAGCAAGAGAGCGGGAATGGTGAAGATCGTGAGCAAAAGGCCGGTCGCAATTTTGCTCTTGGATTTCCACCACATGTAAATCAGCAGCACAGTAATCGAGATAAAAGCACCACGGGACTGTGTGCCGAGGGCAGCAAAGAAGGAACAAATAGCAAGCGCCAGCATCGCAGGTTTGAGGTATTTGTGCCGGGTATATTTATAGAGATAAAGACTGAAGGGAATGATGCTCACAAGAGCAAGACCAAAGGCATTATTGCTATAAATGACTGTGCTTTGTGGTCCCCACACGCGATACCCGCCACCGGTGAGAATGGTAAAGACGCCTCCTTTGTAGGCGAATAAACCAATAGACAGAATAAACACCCATAACACAGCGTGGACCCGCATTTTGTTTGTCATCATGATATTCAAGAGCAAGATGAACACCATGACTCGTATGAACCGGTCGAAGTAATCCCATGACCAATTATGGTTGTAAGAAAAGATTTCCGATATAATCATCCAGAGAGAGAACAGAACAAGCGCCCAACTGAGTTTATGATTTGGTAACATTTTTGGCTCGGATGAAAAGAGCCAGGCTCCAAGCGTCAGGATTGCTAAAAACAAATTATATTGTATCTGTGCAGCACTGCCCCAAATCATATTATGTGGCGCTGCAAGGGTGAACCATTCCCATGTCAATATCCCGGCAAATGGGTAGGTAATCGTTGCAGCACTGCAAAACAAATATGTGACGATGAATATCAATGAACGCATGAGGGATCATCAATCTGAATAGGGTGAACGCATTCTCACCCTCATACCATAGAAGGGGTGAAGAATCCCATAATTCTGTCAATGATCAACTAGGTGTTAAGAGAGATTTATATTGTGCTAAGACAAGATCATGATATCTGAGCGCGGCGGTCAAAGGCATTGTGCGAAGGCATTGCTGTATCTCACGCCTCAAAAGACCTTAGCGCACTTCGCATGATTTCCGTCTGTGGACACTTGACCATGGCATTGATTTTGTTGATATTTTAAGAGATTTGACCACTTGAGCATCAATGAGGACGTATCGCATGTGTAGATTTGTTTCGCTTCTTTTTGGTTTGGTGTGGGCGACCGCAGCCATTGCGCAAGACTCACGTCAATTGGATGCCCACGCGCATGGGGTTGGCCAACTGAATATTGCGATTGAAGGCGCCAGTGTAGCGATGGAATTTGAGGTGCCCGGCGCGGACATTGTTGGATTTGAGTATAAAGCGACATCCGCAGGTGATCGGGCGCGTATTGATCAAGCCTTAGCGCGTTTGGCGTCACCGCTTGAATTATTTGTATTGCCAGCAGCGGCGCAATGCGTAGCCACTGAAGCCACTGTGGCTCTGAAAGGTGACGACCACGAGGAGCATGAAGATCACGCAAGTGGTCAGCATCACGATGATCATCACGACGATCACGCCGAAGCTGAGGAGCAACATACAGAATTTCGGGCGGATTATAGGCTGACGTGCGCAGCGCCTGATGCGATCACGGGCATTGCGTTTGCTTATTTTGTTCAGTTCCCAAATGCACAAGAGTTAGAGGTGCAAATACTGACGAACCAAGGCGCGCGTGCTTATGAGATCGAACGCGATAATCCACAACTGAATTTGAGCGGTCTGATGTAATCCGAGGCGCACTGCATGTTATCAAATTCAGCGCTTTCTTTAACGCACGTCGATTTTACCTGGCCGGGCCACCCAAGTTTCCGGTTGCGTTTAGCTGATTTTCATGTGGTGCGCGGGCAGAAGGTTTTACTTCTCGGTGAGAGTGGCTCAGGCAAATCGACATTGCTCAGCCTGATCGGGGGTATTCTCGTTCCAGACTCAGGATGCATTTCTGTAGATGGCCATGATGTTGTGCGTTTGAGCGCACCGGCGCGGGACCTCTTCCGCGCTGAGCATATCGGTGTGATTTTTCAACAATTCAATTTACTTCCTTATGCGACACCTCTTGACAATATTCTCTTGCCTTTGCGTTTTGCGCCTATGCGGCGGCAGCGGGTAGGAGATGCAAAAAAAGAAGCACTGCGCTTAACGCATGCTTTAGGATTGCCGCAAGACCTGATCGCGCATCAACAGGCGGGATCCTTAAGTGTGGGACAACAACAACGTGTCGCCGTCGCGCGCGCTTTAATTGGCAAACCATCTCTGATTATGGCGGATGAGCCGACATCGGCTCTTGATGCTGGCAGTCAATCTGCCTTTCTTGATTTGTTATTTCAGCAATGTGACGAGGCGGGCTCGACGTTGTTGATGGTCAGCCATGATGATCGGTTAGCGGCGCGCTTTGACCAAACGGTGTCGATGGCTGAGATTGCCGAATTTGAGCGGGGGCGCGCCACATGAGTTTGCTCACCTTAGCTTTCCGTTCACTTCTCAGCCGTTGGATCACTGTCAGTCTCACTGTTTTTGCGGTGGCCATGTCAGTGGCGTTGTTTTTGGCGGTTGAAAAAGTGCGTATCGGCGCCAAGGCGAGTTTTGCTGATACCATTTCCGACACAGACCTTATTGTCGGTGCGCGATCCGGCAGTGTGCAATTATTGCTCTATTCAGTCTTTCGGATTGGCAATGCAACCAACAATGTGACCTGGCAAAGTTATCAAGATATTGCCGCGCGGCCAGAGGTCGATTGGATCGTCCCGCTGTCTCTTGGGGACAGTCATCGTCAGTTTCGCGTCATGGGCACAACGGTGGAATACTTTCAGCGTTATAAATATCGTGGGGGACGGTCGCTCGCATTTGCCGCCGGGGAGCGTTTTGATGATATGTTCGACGCAGTGGTCGGTGCAGATGTTGCGCGTGAGTTGGGTTATCAAGTGGGTGATCCGATCATTGTGTCTCACGGCATTGCATCTTTCACAGAGCATGATCAATTGCCCTTTACCATCTCTGGAATACTCGCCAAGACGGGCACACCGGTTGATCGCACAGTGACAATCAGTCTCGAAGGCTTGGAAGCTATTCATGTCGATTGGCGCGGTGGGGCGAAGATCCCCGGACAAGCAACCCCTGCGGATACCTTGCGCGCGATGGACCTGCAGCCTAAAGCCATCACGGCGGCCCTGATCGGGGTGAAAAGCAAACTGCGTGTTTTTCAAATCCAGCGCGCAATCAATGAGTATAAAGAAGAACCTTTGTTGGCCATTTTACCCGGTGTGGCGTTAGCCGAGTTGTGGCAGATCGTTGGAGTTGCGGAAACCGCTTTGGTCGGTGTCTCGGCATTGGTTGTGGTCACGGCTCTGCTGGGTATGGCGGCCATGATCTTTTCTGGGTTGAATGAGCGCCGCCGGGAAATGGCCATATTGCGCGCCATGGGGGCGCGGCCAACCACCATTATGGGGCTTCTGATGGTGGAAGCGACCCTGATGGCCGTGATTGGCGCATTGATGGGAGTTGTCTTTTTGTTTATTGGATTGGCGATCGCCCGTCCTTACATTGATGCTGAATTTGGTTTATACCTGCCCATTGCGTTTCTCTCCTCCAGAGAAGGATGGGTGTTACTAGCGGTTATTGCTGCGGGCGCAGTGACAAGTTTATTGCCTGCGTGGCGTGCCTATCGTTTATCATTGGCGGATGGTATGACGGTGAAAGTGTAAAGGAGTGTGTCATTGCGTAAGCATCTCAAACGCCGTGCTGTCTTAGCAGGTCTCGCAGCAGGATTCACGCTCTCACGTATTCCAATGGTGCGCGCTAAGACTTACCAAGAATTGATTTGGGATGATCTGATCCCTGAAGGCGTCCCATACTCCGAATTATTGTTTATGGATGAAATGGATACAGGCGGCGATGCGTGGATGCTGCCAATTTTTGATGAAAATGCCCGAAAATTTGTCACAGGCCTTGATGGAGAAAATGTAAAGCTCCCTGGATTTATTATTCCGCTCGAATATTCTGGCGATGGCGTCACTGGCTTTATGTTGGCGCCATTTGTCGGCGCGTGTATTCATGTCCCGCCGCCGCCGCCGAATCAACTGGTCTATGTGACAGTCGAAGAACCTTTTCCAAACGACCAGCTATTCGAAGCCATTTGGGTGTATGGCACATTGTCGATCAATAAAGTGATGACGGATATAGCCGAGGCTGGGTACGCTATACAAGCGGATCGCGTTGAACTGTATGAATGGGAATGAGGCATGCCAAAGCCTTGCACAGCATATGCTTTCATTTTGATCCTTCTTGCGGCGTCCTCTTCTATGCCAGCAATCGCCAGTGAAGACATTACTGAATTAACGTGGGATGATCTCTGGGTGGAAGAAGGACTCTTAATGGAAGACTTTGGTGGATGGACCTTTAAGTCGCGTGGAAGTTTACCGTCCAATTTTTTTCAGCCTCCCGAATCTTATCTCACCACAGAATATAATGGTCAGCATGTCAAACTGGATGGTTTCATGTTGCCGCTGGATATGGATCGTATGGGAGTCAGCACATTTCTTCTCGTACCGTATGTCGGGGCTTGTGTGCATGTGCCGCCGCCCCCTCCCAATCAACTGGTTCTTGTCCGGTCACAGAAACCGTATCAATCCGATAATATGTTCGCACCTGTGTCCGTCACAGGTGTGTTTCATACTGAAATGATCAGTACCGACCTCGCCGACGTTGGTTATACGCTGGAGGCAAATAAAATCGATGTCTTCGATGATTGGTAAATCACTTTAATGCGTGATTGAAATTAACCCTTCAGGCCTTGCGCAGTATTGTTCTGTAATAAAGTTGCAAAAATCACGCATATATAATCACGAATATATAATAAAGTCACAAACCGTATTTACTAATACACCGTCAATTTTGGCTAGCCTAGCCTTTCATTTTGACTAAACGTAAAATGCTATTCTTGACAGTGCGAGGTCTGCCTCGAACTCACGCATCCACCCTAAAAGGCCAATACGCTGAAGACCCTTTAGATTGAGAGGGGTGTCGATGGCATTCGGGATAAACGCTGCCCAAGGGATACAAAACGTTTGCCATCTTGGTGCGACAAAGATTGATGTACGATAGGATTGATCGTACCAGCGCGCCTCATTTGTCCGCAGGTGAATGTTGTAAAGCTCGTTATTGCCATACACGCTCAGTTCAAGACCGCTATAAGCAGATGCATCGCAAACATCCCGCAGGGTGCCAAAAGTTCTGGCCATTTGCACAAAGCCGCCCCCATTGTCTTTGGTCACGCGCCCTTGTAAGCGCATACACGTAGTGTCCTCAATGATATCTTTTTGAAAGGTTGCATCGGAGATGCCGCCCATTACGCGATCGCTAAAACCGCTCCATGTTCCTGGCACAGTTGTTGGGCCTGACGGCCCTGAAAAATCATCAATAATGGTAAATGAACTATGACCTAGAGGCTTTGCCTCAGCCAGTGAAGAGGTCAGAGTTAAGGGGGTCATCGCTCATCCCTCGCGTCTTTGATGGTGCGCCATGGTTTTCTCGTATCGCGTTTCAGTTGCTCATATATACGTGAGGGCAACCCAAATGGATTTTTGGCCGGATGTGGAAGGGTGTCAGACATGGCGCCAGATTCCACACCCCGATTCCACACAATAACGTGATCATGACACTGAGAGACCGTCTGACAAACGTTATGGCGAGAATGGGCCATCTGGTGCCATCAAACCCTTGTCAATCAATGGATTGCTGGGCCATGATCACAGTCATGACGATCTGTCATTGCATGCTTTTGGTGTGCAAAATACAAGGGGCATTGTTATGAAGACTCACGCTTTTCCTATCTTGGTGTTGTTCCTTGGGCTGCTCAATATCGGAGCTGTTGCTGCGCAAGGAACGCCCACGGGGACGATTAAAGGTGGTGTCGTTGATATCATAACAGGGCGGCCTGTGCCGCAAGGGTCCGCCACTCTATCAGGGCGTCAGGGCTTTGAGAGGACCGTCAACCTAGATCGTGCGGGACAGTTTACGCTCACGGATGTTCCTGAAGGGACCTATCAGATTCGTCTTGAGGCAGATGGCTATATTGCGGCAGTCGAAACCGACGTTCTGAGTGTGAAAGACCGCGTTACGGAAGTCGCATTTCAAATGTCGCAGGCCTATGGGCGTATTAATG
Organism: Alphaproteobacteria bacterium; assembly: GCA_028280675.1. Classification (GTDB taxonomy): domain Bacteria; phylum Pseudomonadota; class Alphaproteobacteria; order SMXP01; family SMXP01; genus JANQLI01. The sequence continues at coordinate 4,032 of JANQLI010000365.1, read as the reverse complement.
AAGTGGTTGTGACAGCGCGGGCGCGCAGTGCAGATCCGTTTGCCGATTCAAGCAGCCGCACATTATCACGGGAAGAAATTCGCAGGAATCCAGGAACAGCCGGTGATGTGTTTCGCGGATTGGATACCTTGCCAGGGGTTGCGGCGACAGGGGAGTTTTCGAACTTCACTGTTCGCGCCCGAGACCCGCGCGATAACTTGATTCTGGTCGATAATATTCCGTTCGATAAAGTCGTGCATTTTGAAAGAAGTATAGGTGATGAAGAGCAGATTGCCGGAGGAGGCCGTTTTTCTGTCTTTGCGCCAAATCTGATTGGCGGTGCCGAATATCAGCCGAGCGGCTGGTCCAGTGCCTATGGTGGGAAGAATGCCTCTCTTTTAAGATTGCGTCTGGCAGAGGGTAATCGAGAAACTCCATCCTTTAATCTCCGCGCTGATATTGCAGGCGGCGAGGTCACCTATGACGGGCCGTCGGGCTTTGCTGAGAACACCAGTTTGCTTGTCTCCGCCCGCTATTATGATTTTGGCCGCCTGTTTGATTTGATTGATGAAAAAGATAACGGTTCCCCGCAATTGACAGATGTCATCTTTAAATCGTCAACGAAAATAAACGCCGCCCATAAGCTCAATATACTGGCGCTATTCACTCCGGAAGAGTTTGAAAGAGATGTTGCGGATATTGCCGAATCCGAGAACTTCGAGGAAGCGTCATTGATTGACACCGAACAAGATAGCACGTTGTTCGGAGTGACGTTGGAAAGCTTGGTGGGCGATTCCGGACAGTTGACCAATACGCTTTATTACCGGACATCGGATAAAACCAGCATTCAAGGGGAGGCCTTCCCGGATTTGGTTGGCCCGAATCCCAATCCGGCGGATATTCCTGTCAACGAGGATATTTTAAGATTACTTGAAGATGAAACAGAATTGGGCTGGCGCACCGACTACACCACGCAAACGCAGTGGGGTGTGTTATCGGCCGGTTTACGTGTCACACATACAGAGCTTGATTTCTCACGCTCTGTGCGCACGGATTTTATCCGCTATGTTTATGATCAAGACGACTTCCGTGCTGATCCCAGTCAGCAATATATCGTTCTCACACCTGACCGTTACAATCGCACCTTTAAGCGCAATTTCACAGACTATACGGCGTATGTTGATCATGCTTTTGTATGGGGCGATTATACATTCCGGCCCGGCGTCCGATTTGATCGCGATGATTTGACGGATGAGTCCTTCGTTTCACCCCGGTTTACAATGGGCTGGCAAATCACAGATGAAACCCGCCTGACTTTAACCGGAGGCGTCTTCTATCAAAAGCCAGATTATTTAGAGTATGCGTTTGATCCCGATAACGACCTGAAGAATGAAAAATCGACACAAATCAATCTTGGTGTTGTCCACGCCGTCAACGATACGGTGACGGCAACCGGTGAGATTTACTATCATCAATTAGATGATGTTGTTGTGCTCACGGATGCAACAAATGGCGCGGCGAATAATGATGGTGATGGCTATGTGGCTGGCATTGATCTTGGACTCACCAAGCGTTTGAGTGACAATTGGAGCGGATCGCTCAATTATTCTTATGCGGATGCAGAAATCGATGAGAATGATGGCCGCGGCGCTTTTGACGCGGATTATCACCGCTCCCATGTCTTTGGCGCAGGTATGACGTGGCGCATCAATGACAGATGGTCGGTTGGGGCGAAGTGGAAATACTATTCAGGGCGGCCCGCTGATTCATTTGTCATCCACAGTGATGTTCTCAGCGACCCAACACTTCAAAGGTTCTCGAAAGAGAGTATTGGACAAAATGATATTAACGTGGACGACTTTCACAGCTTAAATCTGCGTGTCGATTACAGGCGCCGGATTGGCTCTGCAAATGTGATTGCCTTTTTAGATGTGATTAACGCCTATGGCCGTGACAATATTGATCGTCTTCGCTTTAATGAACGGCAGGGCACACTTATTGATAATGGCCTTGGGGTCTTCCCGCAAATCGGATTAAGAGTTGAATTTTGATGTCTGAGGATTTAGAGCGCGCTGTATTCGCCGGTGGATGTTTTTGGGGCATGCAAGACCTCATCCGCAAACTGCCTGGTGTTGAGAAAACACGCGTTGGCTATACCGGGGGTGATGTGCCTAACGCCACATATCGCAATCACGGTACGCATGCAGAGGCTATCGAGATCCTATTCGACCCCGATGAAATCACGTATCGTGCGTTATTAGAGTTCTTTTTCCAAATACACGACCCCACGACACTTAATCGACAAGGGAATGATGTTGGTTTGTCCTATCGCTCGGCAATTTATTATGTGTCGGATGCGCAGCGCGATGAAGCATTGCGCACGATCAAGGACGTCGAAACATCAGGATTGTGGCCCGGCCCTGTCGTGACCGAGGTATGTTCAGTTGGTGATTTTTGGGAGGCGGAACCCGAGCATCAAGATTATCTTGAACGCTATCCCAATGGATATACCTGCCATTTCCCCCGCCCTGATTGGGTTTTGCCTCGCAAAGCCGATCAGGACCGTTGAGTATTCGGTTTGTGACGTTTCTGATATTCTCCCAATCAGAATTGGCCGCAGGCGATGGACGGCGAGATTGATTGAGGTGTGCCCGCCGAAACGTCGTTATAATATTCATGTATATTGGGTAGGAGCAGAGTAAGGTCCTTCTGGTGAGAACATTCTTTATCCTCTTCGCTGTACTGTGTGCCATTGGCGCGGCCATGGAGATCTATGCCCGAACGCCTGATAACATCGATATAGTTCTTCCATCTTTCACGGATGAGACCACGCAACTGACCCTTCTCTTTCATGGAAGCCGGGACCACACAAATCCTATGTGGAGCGACATTCAAGACGCGCTTATAACGAGAGCGTTTGACGCACAAGTTGTTTTTTATGATTGGAGTCAAGGGGCGAATAATCGTGTGCGTGCGGGGAGCAATGCCCGTGCCTTGGGCGAAACGCTTGGGGCGTTTCTTGGTCAACACCCGTCTTTGACAGAGCTCACACTTATTGCCCATAGCGCCGGTGCAGCGGTGTTGGAACCCCTTTGCCGTGCAGCACGCAATACAGCCGCACGTCCCTTAAAGGTGAGAATGGTGTTTCTCGACCCTTATGCCGGGCACGGATTCCTGGATCGCGGGTTTGGCGTCCGCACTTATGGGCAGTGTGCTGATTTCGCGGTTTCCTATCTGAACACAAGTGACGCCGCTCCAACGACCAATCGCCCGTTGGAGAATGCTTATAACATTGATGTGACGTCTGCTCCTGGGCATCAAAAGGCCTTGCGCGGTGGGCACTATTGGCCATTAGACTATTTTCTATCGCAAGTACGTGCCGGAGACGTCTCTTTCACGCGGTGGAGCCATCGTGATTGGCCGCGAGGAGCCATAGAGACGATCCAGTGATAGTCTTCTCTTAGGCCATTTGATTCCTACGATGTGGTGTAGGGAGTGCGCTATTACCACGATGACCTGTTGATAAAGACCTTTTAGATTTTAAAGAAACCTTCAAGATCATAAACCCAACTGCTCCCGAAACAAGTGAGCCGACTAAGACGCCTATGCGAACTTTGTTCAAAAGCGCTTCCGTATCAAACGCCAGCGTGCCAATAAAAAGGCTCATGGTGAAGCCAATACCTGCGAGACAGGCAACGCCGTGGACGTGAACCCACGTGACACCGCGTGGCAGGGTGCAAAAACCCGATTTCACAGCTATCCATGACAGGCCAAAAATGCCAATTTGATTTCCAAAAAACAGCCCCAGTGCAATGCTCAATGACAGGGGATCAATCAGGGATGAGAGTCCGAATCCAACAAAGGATACACCGGCATTGGCAAAGGCAAAGATGGGGATAATGAAAAAGGCTGACCATGGATGCAGTGCATGCTCGAAACGATAGAGCATGCTCGCTTGATCGTCTTTTTGCGATTTGATTGGAATGGTCATTGCCACAAGAACCCCGGCAAGTGTCGCATGCACGCCCGATTTGAGGCAAAATACCCAAACAG
>JANQLI010000174.1 GCA_028280675.1 Alphaproteobacteria bacterium | reverse complement strand
TCTGGGGGCGATGCGGCTCTCGCGTTATGGCAGCCGATGCGCGAACACATTGCTATCGGCGATACGTTCACCGTCACCGCCGGATGCGACAAACAGTTCGAGACTTGTCTCGCCCGTTTTCATAACGCCGATCATTTCCGTGGGTTTCCCCATATGCCAGGCAATGATTTTGTTATCTCGTATCCAAGCAGAGACGACGATAATGACGGCGCGAGCCGTTTTGGCAATTAAAGGACACGCCTTTCATGCCATCACGTGATGCGATTATTTCGGCCGCACGCTCATGGGTTGGGACGCCGTATTTGCATCAAGCGAGTGTGAAGGGGGTGGGGGCGGATTGTCTTGGTGTCGTGCGCGGTGTGTATCGCGACCTTTATGGTGCGGAACCTGAACAAACGCCGCCCTATACAGCGGATTGGGCGGAAGCACGCGGTCAAGAAACGCTCCGCGATGCCGCCATGCGGCATTTGACGCCTATCGCGAAGAGTGCGCGCCAACCGGGGGACGTGCTTTTGTTCCGTATGCTGCCGAAAAATCCCGCTAAGCACGCTGCGATTCAAGTGACGGATCATCATATGGTGCATGCCTATTCGGGGCATGCGGTCATGGAAGGCATTCTGACCGATTGGTGGGAGCGCCGCCTTGTCTATGTGTTTCGCTTTCCCGAGGGCCGCAATTAATGGCGACGCTTCTTCTCGGCACTGTGGGGTCGGCAGTTGGCAATGCGCTTCTTCCTGCTGGGCTGTTTGGCGGATTGATCAGTGGCTCGACTCTGGGCGGATTTATCGGCGCACAAGCCGGCAATGTGATCGACAATGCCCTGTTGGGGCCTGAATATTCGCATGAGGTTGAAGGGCCGCGTCTCAATGATCTGACCATTCAAGCTTCGACGGAAGGCGCGCCGATTATGCGCGTTTATGGCCGCGCGCGCGTTGGCGGACAGGTGATTTGGGCGACCACATTCAAAGAGACAAAAACCACCACCACGCATACAAGTGGCGGCAAAGCGTCTGGCCCCAGCTCCGAAACCACCGTAACCGCATATCACTATTCCATTAGTATGGCGGTAGGCCTTGCTGCGGGAAAGATCAGCCGTATCGGTCGCGTGTGGGCCGATGGCAAACCGCTCGATCTCTCGAAATTCACCACGCGCATCTATAAAGGCACCGAAACGCAATCGCCGGATAGTGTGATAGAGGCGGTGGAAGGCACCGGAAATGTTCCGGCTTATCGCGGTCTTGCCTATATCGTGTTTGAAGACATGCCGCTTGAACAATTCGGCAATCGGGTGCCACAGCTTTCCTTTGAAATCATCCGCAGTTTGAATCCGGATGACGGGACAGCCCTCGAAAACAGCATTACCGCTGTCGATATGATTCCGTCTTCCGGCGAATTTGCCTACACGACCGAAGTGGTCGTCAAAGACTATGGCAAAGGGCACATTGAATCCGAATCCATGAATAACAATATGGGTGCGCCGGATTTCATCGTCTCTTTAGATGCGCTGGAAAATGACTTGCCCGCGTGCGGGGCTGTGGCGTTGGTGGTGTCGTGGTTTGGGACGGATCTGCGATGCAATCACATTGACATTAAGCCTGGTGTGGAGCTCAGCGATAAAAACACGACTCCGATGACCTGGAGCGTCAACGGTGTCTCGCGCAGCGCGGCGCATGTGGTGAGTCAGTTGGATGGCCGCCCGGCCTTTGGCGGCACACCGGCCGACGCCGCAATTGTCCAGGCCATTCAAGAGCTCAAAAATCGTGGCTATCGCGTGCTCTTTTATCCCTTTATCCTGATGGACATTCCCTCCGGCAACACGTTGCCAGACCCTTACAATCCTTCTGGGACGCAAGCGGCGTATCCCTGGCGGGGGCGTATCACCTGTGACCCTGCCCCAGGGGTCAGCGGCAGTCCGGATCAATCCCCGGCTGCGGCGACGCAGGTCGCCTCATTTTTTGGCAGCGCCGCGGCGACGGATTTCTCCGTCAACGGAACAAACGTCTCTTATACCGGACCGGCTGAGTGGAGTTTGCGGCGGATGATTTTGCATTACGCACATCTCTGTCAAGCGGCAGGCGGTGTGAATGCGTTTTTGATCGGATCGGAACTCCGTAGCCTGACAACCATACGCGACAGCGCGACGACGTATCCGGCGGCGGCGAAGTTACAAGCCTTGGCAGGTGACGTGCGTTCTATTCTCACCTCATCGTCTCTGTCCTATGCCGCCGATTGGAGTGAATATTTCGGTCATCAACCGGATGACGGCTCGGGCGATGTGTTTTTTCATCTCGATGATGTGTGGTCAGACAGCAATATCGACTTTATCGGCATTGATTATTATGTGCCGCTCTCGGATTGGCGTGAGGGTGTGGGCCATCTTGATTATACGGCATCCGTCAAAACGCTTTACGCGCTTTCCTATTTGAAAGACAATATTGAAGGCGGCGAGGGGTATGACTGGTATTATGCGTCGAGCGCAGATCGCGACACGCAAACACGCACACCCATCACCGATGGCGCATATGGCAAGCCGTGGGTCTTTCGCTATAAAGATTTGAAAGCGTGGTGGCGGAACAGCCATTACAATCGGCCGGGCGGGATTGAAGACACCAGTGCAACATCTTGGGCGCCGCAATCGAAACCCTTTTGGCTGACGGAAGTGGGATGTCCCGCCGTGGATAAAGGATCGAACCAGCCGAACCTGTTTATCGATCCAAAATCATCTGAAAGTGCGTATCCCTATTATTCCAATCAAAGTCAGGATGATTTGATCCAACGCCGTTATTTGGAGGCGGTTTACGATTATTGGAAACCTGCGGGCGCTCATAATCCAACATCGAGTGTCTATAGCGCACCGATGATTGACCATGACAATATCTATGCGTGGACATGGGATGCCCGGCCATTTCCCGATTTTCCCGCGCGTCAAGATGTGTGGACCGATGGCGGCAATTGGCAATTTGGGCATTGGCTGACTGGCCGGGTCGGGCAAGTGCCGCTGAGCGATCTCATTGAAGATCTTTGTACAGAGATTCATTTTACCGCCATTGATGTCAGTGACGTGAATGTGTTGGTGACGGGGTACCTGCTTGACCGGATCATGAGTCCCCGCGACGCCATAGAAGTGCTCACGCTTGCCTATATGCTGGATGTGGTGGAAAGCGATGGTGTTCTGCGTTTCATGACCAAAGCGCGTGAGAGCGAGTCCCTTTTTTTGACAACCGATCTCGCCGCACTTAGCGATCAAGGGTCTGAAACGTTCCGCTTTATGCGTACGCAAGAAACAGACCTTCCTGTGGCGACGAAGATTCGCTTTGTTGAATCGTATGGCGAATATCTGCAATCCACGGCTGAAAGCCGCCGTCTCGGCGTTTTGTCTGAGCGTGTCACCAGCGCCGATCTTCCGCTTGTGCTCGCGCAGCCACTGGCGCAAGCCATTGCAGACGCGTGGTTGATGGATGCGTGGATGCGTCGTGAACGGGCAGAGTTTAAACTGCCTCCCTCACAAATCGCCTTTGATCCTGGCGATAAAATTGAGCTGCAAACCGATGATCACGTCTACCCGGTTCGTTTATCGCATATCACGGATGCCTATGAGAGGGATGTTTCGGCGGTGGCGTCTGAAGCGTCGCTTTATGATCTCAAATTGGGCGCGTTTCGCACGCCTGTTTTACCGGCAACGCCTCTCTATGGCCCTGTCCATCTGCACTTCATGGATTTGCCCATTCTTGAGCAAGCGCGTGCGGCGCATCAGCCTTATGTTGCTGCAACAGCCAGCCCCTGGCCGGGGCGTGTCAATATTCTCCGCAGCGCCTCAAATGATGGCTTTGTTCTCAAGGCCCAAGTTGAAAATGCTGCGATCATCGGCGAAACCCTATGGGACTTTTATCAAGGGCCAACATCACGATGGGATAATGGGAATATTATTCAGGTCGATGTTGCAGGCGGGTTTCTCGACAGCAAAGACAAGCTTGCGGTTCTTAATGGGGCAAATGCCGCGTCTATTCAAAACGCTGATGGTGAATGGGAGGTGTTCCAATTTCTCAATGCTGAGCTGGTGTCTACTGGCGTTTATGAATTGAGCGGATTCTTGCGCGGGCAATTGGGCACCGAGTTCGCAATGCGCAATTCTGTCGCCGCAGGCGCGCCTTTCGTATTGCTCGACGGCGCCATCCAACCATTAGACTTTGCGCAAGATGAACGCGGCCTGCCATTCCATTATGCCTATGGCCCTGCGGGACGCCC
>JANQLI010000154.1 GCA_028280675.1 Alphaproteobacteria bacterium | reverse complement strand
GACCAATACGTTTAATGTTGATGACCCGGAAGCGTGGACGGTTGGCGCGAATATCGGCTTCGCTGGTTTTACTTTCGGTGGCTCTTACCAAGAAAGCGATAATATTCTTGGAGATGGTGCGGCTTATGAATCCTGGGATGTGGGCGCAACATATGAACGCGGGTCCTGGGGCTTTATGTTGTCTTACGCCGAAGATGAATGTACCGCCTGCGGTTTAATCACATCCGACCTCAACGGAGAAACCAGCGCGGTGCAAACCGGGGTGGATTATAGCTTTGGGAAGAATGTTTCTTTCGGTGGTGGCTTGCAATACAAAGAGAACGAAACCATCACGGACGATGAAGATTCCGCAGTCATCTATCTTGAGACGATGATCTCATTTTAAACGCACATTCTTATTCATCAAGAAACGCACTGATGGCGGCAATACCACAGAGACCAGAGTTTTTTAATCTCTGTGCGGATGTTTCGTCGATTCCACCAAGAGCATAAAGGGGCAGGTGTGTGGCGTGCGCCCAGGCGGCGATCTTGAGCGGGCCAAGTGTTTGTGCATTGGGATGTGAGGCGGTGTGAAAAACAGGTGATGCCATGGCCGCATCAACACCTGAACGGTCCGCAAAAAGTAATGCGCGCGCGCTATGAACTGCTGCAGTGATATATTGCTGCGGTGCGGCGTGTTTAAGGCGGTGTGCCAGATGTATCATACCTTCGGGGAGGTGGATCCCGTCTGCGTGTAGATGACGCGCTAATCGCCAATCTCCAGCGACCGAAAAATATCGCCCATGCTTGCGGCACGCTTCTTGTATTGCTTTTGCTAACGCTTTGCGGTCCGGGTGATCATAATGACGGAAGATCACCCCTGCATCGCGCGGCAAGACAGACATGACTTTTAAGGGATCAGGTGTGCGGACATGATCGGTCAAAAAGAGAAGAGGCGGTAAATCCGCATCTGTGTCGGCATTGAGCCATCTCGCAGTTCTTGTTAATGTGCACGTCATGGTTTGCTCATGTTAAATGAGCCTTCTTTTCGCACGGAAACCTCTTTGATGAATAGTCCCAAACCAGCCATCATTCGTGATGTGGCGGAAAATATCGGCGCCATTACGTCAGACATCGCCGCGGCCGCTGGTAAAGCTGCGCGCGCTGTTGATGATATTACATTGATTGCCGTGGCAAAGCGCCAACCGCTTGACCGGATTGAGCGCGCTCTGGCGGCGGGCCACCGGATATTTGGTGAAAACCGTCTGCAAGAAGCGCAAGGCAAATGGCCCGCGCTCAAAGAAACGTATCCGGATATTGAATTGCATATGATCGGCGCGTTGCAAACCAATAAAGCTGCCGATGCCATGGCGTTGTTTGATGTCATACATACCTTGGATCGCGAGAAGCTTGCGCGCAAGATTGCAGATGAAGCGATAAAGATCGGTCACTGCCCCGACCTTTTTATTCAAGTGAACACCGGCGCGGAGACGCAAAAGGGAGGCATTGCATTGGATGTGCTCACGGACTTTGTTGCCTTTTGCTGGGAGGAGCTCAACCTCCCTGTTATCGGTTTGATGTGTTTGCCGCCGATTGACGAAGAGCCGGCTTTGCATTTTGCGCTGCTGCAAAAATTGGCTAAACGGCATGGATTCGCAAAAATCAGTATGGGTATGAGCGGTGACTTTGAAAAAGCCATTCAGTTTGGCGCCACCCATATCCGCGTTGGCACAGCAGTGTTTGGCGTGCGTGAGAGCTAGTACGTCATTATAAGTTCATTAGAACTCTTTCGGCATTACGATCCCAGCTTTGACGCGAAGAAACACGCGCTTTTCTGCGGTAAATCCAACTCATTCTTTTGTGCGTATCAGGGGTGGGCGACGTTTACCGCTTTTCTCGGTGTTCAGCCCCCTCTCACAAGCCCTCACAGGGCTGTGAGGTGGATTGAAGACAGTTCAATTCTCAAACACGGAAAAAGTCTTATTTTTGAAAGGTCAGGGGAATTGAAAGTACGGGCCCATTCGGGCATAAAAGCGAGGTGATGATGAGCGGCGCAAAAAAGATATTAATTATTGATGATGACGAAACCCTGCGCGAGGCGTTGGCGGAACAGCTTGCCTTGCATGAGGAGTTCGTGGTTGCGCAAGCGGAATCTGGAACCGCGGGCCTTGAAAAGGCAAAAGCGGATCATGTGGATCTGATCCTACTTGATGTCGGTCTCGAAGATTTTGATGGCCGCGAAGTCTGCCGTCTGATGCGCAAATCCGGAATCAAATGCCCGATCATTATGCTGACAGGTCATGATTCCGAAGCGGATACGATCTTAGGCCTGGATGCGGGCGCCAATGATTATGTCACCAAGCCGTTCCGCTTTGGGGTTTTACTGGCGCGCGTGCGTGCGCATTTGCGCTCCCATGAGCAAAGTGAAGATGCGGTTTTCAAAATAGGTCCTTACACATTCCGGCCCAGCGCCAAAATTCTTGAAGGGGAAGAATCGGCCAAGATTCGCCTCACAGAAAAAGAAACCGCGATCCTTAAATATCTTTACCGCGCCGGCGACCGCGTTGTTGGGCGCGATGTGCTGCTGCACGAAGTGTGGGGGTATAATTCCGGTGTCACCACCCACACGCTTGAGACACATATTTATCGTTTGCGGCAAAAGATTGAACAAGACCCGTCGAATGCTAGTCTCTTGGTGACAGAAACCGGCGGGTATCGTCTCGCCCCTTAAACTTTCAGAGTTGCTAAAACAGGCACATGATCCGATGGTTTCTCCCATGACCTTGCATGGCGAACCACCTCAACATTTCCGACTTGATCCTTCAGCGCGGGTGTGACCCAAATATGATCAAGCCGTCGCCCACGGTCATTTTTTGTCCAGTCGGGTGAGCGGTAACTCCACCAGGTAAAGATTTTTTCCGGTTCCGGGATTTCTGCGCGCATCACATCGATCCACTTATGCGCGGCTTGAACCTCAGCAAGGTGTGCGACTTCAATGGGTGTGTGGCTAACAACTTTCAGTAATTGCTTGTGTGACCAGACATCATGCTCAAGAGGGGCAATGTTCAGGTCGCCAACAAGGATATACTTGTTTTTTGTTTTATTGCGTCTGTTCTTAAACCAGCTCGTCATTTCATTGAGAAAGTTGAGTTTATGATCAAACTTCTCATTGGCTTCGCGATCCGGCACATCGCCGCCTGCAGGCACATAAAAGTTATGGAGGTCAATGTCGCCGCAAATGCGCGTCATAATGTGGCGCGTATCCCCCTTGCCGCAAAACTCTTTGGTTTCCACATCATCAAATGGAATACGTGAGACTGTCGCAACCCCGTGATACCCTTTCATGCCATTCAGGGCGATATGGTCATAGCCAAGCTTGCGGAAAAACTTCTCCGGGAACTGATCATTGGTGCATTTGGTTTCCTGCAGGCAGATAATATCCGGATTGTGCTCCGTGACGCATTGCTCAATTAAATGTGTTCGGATGCGCACGGAATTAATGTTCCAAGTGGCAAAGCGAATATGTTTTCTGGGCAAAGTAGTGTCTCCAAGACTAAAACAAATTAAATGTCGCACCGGCAATCCCAATGGGCCAGCGTCCGGATTCGAATAAATGGTATTTCAAAATAAAGGGGTGATCGTCATCTGCATCGGCAGCAAAAACGAGGGCAGCCTGGTGTGCGGCTTGGATGGCTGCTCCGGCTGCGGCTGTCAGAAAAGGGGCGTCATGTTCCAAATCCCACAATGCCGCGACATGCGCGATATGCTCTTTGAGACTGCCGCCCGCCATCGCCGCAACATGATTAAGCGCAACGCTCAGCGCATCTTCACTCAGATCCTCAAGGGCGCGGGCGACAAGCCCAGCGCGTAACTGCTCTTCCGCCTCCCAACCGGCATGATCCCAATCGAGACTTGCGGCCGCAGCTTCCGCATCCTCCCAATTTAAAATGAAAGCCGTATCGATATAGGGAAACCCAAGGGCGTCCAGATAGGTTTGGCTTTGATTGCGTATGTCAGAGGTTGGGTCTTCGCCAACCTCTTGAAACCACCGCACAGTCTGTGTCTTGTCGGCAAAAGTGCGCAAGGTGATCAGGCGAGGAATATCGCCGATGATCTCCTCCAGTGCGTTCTCATCAGGGGAGAAGTCATCAAATGCAGGCGTATCGGACATATATGGCAGATGTTCGCGGTCAAGAGTGGCGTGTCAGAGTGCTCTTATAGAGCATTTTCTAAGCTTGGGCCTCCCAAAAATAAGAAACGCCCGGCTCGCTTATAGGAGCCAGGCGCTTCGACGCGATGTGCGCGTTGCGCCGGGAGGGGATATTCCGACGCTGCTAAGCGAGAGCCAAATCTGCAAGCGGGGGGGGCAACGCTGATTTGGCGGGTAATCTCGCCCGCTGTGTCAATAATGTAGCAGGTCCGAAAAAAAGTGCAAGCAAGAAGTTTTTAATGATTGAGCGTTGCGAATATGCAACAATGAGGGCTATTCTGGAAAAGCCCAGATTTTAGCGATTTTTCCGGTCGAACGGATTGATCTCTTCCTCCACAACAAAAAGCCGGGCGTTCAGTTTCTCATCTTTCACCAAATCGTGAAACGAAACGATGGTTTGATAGCCTTGCGCGTCGGTGACAGCCCATTGCCTCAGCTCAATGGGGGACTCCCCAAAGTACAGATTTAATTCGCCTTGCGCTTCGCCCTCGTCTTCGCGAGCGGTGATGATGACGCCATCTTCGCCAACCTTTTGCACATTCACAATGTTCTCATCCTCGCGGAAATTCAGCTCCTTACGCAAAATAAATTTGAGCGGGGTGGAGCTTAAGGGGTAGCGATCCACGGTTTCGAGGGCGCGGTCATTGAGCATCACCCAGCGACCATCGGATACAATCACCAGTGGATTGGGGTCATCATATTCAAAGCGCATTCGTCCTGGGCGGCGCAGATAAAATCTGCCGGTATCAACCTGCCCCGTTGGCGCTTGCTGGATGAAGCGCCCCTTGAGCGAGCTCAGACTATTGATATAGCTACTAATCTTATCGAGCACAGTGTCTTGGTCGTCATCGCTTAATGGCAGGACCTCCATCTGCGCCTGCACAAACGATGGCGTGAGCACGGTTGCGGCAAGGGAGCCCAAAAGCAGACGGCGTGTGATGATTGCGTGTGTCATGAGATGAGTCTTACAAACTCAATATGGCAAAAACAAGAGGTGAACAGGGCAGGGCGGTCTTAACCTCGCCCCAGTTCATTTTGCTGCCGTTCAGGTTTATGGCTTTAATATTGAGAGTGATCGCCAACCAAGACGTCGCGCTTGCCAGCATTATTCGGTGGCGAGATGACGCCTTCTTCTTCCATTCGTTCGACGATGCGGGCGGCGCGATTGTAGCCGATTTGCAAGCGGCGTTGGATGTAACTTGTTGAGGCTTTGTTATCGCGGGCGACGATTTGCACTGCTTCATCATAGAGTTCATCCCCGTCGCCTTTGCCCAAAAGGCCGCCAAGAGCATCCCCATCGGGTTCGATGGTGACATCTTCGACATATTCAGGCGCCCCTTGCTTCTTAAGGTAGCGCACAACCTTTTCCACTTCATCGTCTGATACGAATGGCCCATGGACGCGGCGGATACGCCCGCCACCGGCCATATAGAGCATATCGCCTTGGCCAAGGAGTTGTTCGCTGCCCTGCTCGCCAAGAATGGTGCGGCTGTCAATTTTCGATGTAACTTGGAAACTAATCCGTGTCGGGAAGTTTGCTTTAATCGTTCCCGTAATCACATCCACACTTGGGCGCTGTGTCGCCGTGATCAAATGAATACCGGCCGCCCGCGCCATTTGCGCGAGGCGTTGCACCGCGCCTTCAATGTCTTTTCCAGCAACCATCATCAGGTCGGCCATTTCATCGACGACCACAACAATGAACGGCATGTGTTCGAGGGTGAGTTCTTCTTGCTCGTAAATCGGTTTCCCTGTCTCGCGATCAAAACCGGTTTGCACTGTACGTGTCAGCGATTCACCTGATTCGATGGCTTCGGCGATACGGGCGTTGTAGCCAGAAATATTCCGTACACCAAGCTTTGACATATTTTGATAACGGTCTTCCATTTCCCGAACAACCCACTTGAGGGCGACCACGGCCTTTTTGGGATCTGTCACAACAGGGGCGAGCAAATGCGGAATACCGTCATAGACAGAGAGCTCCAGCATTTTCGGATCGATCAAGATCAACTTGCATTGGTTCGGCGTCAGGCGATACAGCAAGGACAGGATCATGGTGTTGATCCCGACAGATTTGCCAGACCCCGTGGTTCCCGCGATGAGCAAATGCGGCATCGTTGCAAGATCAGCGACGACGGGCTCACCGCCGATATTTTTTCCTAATGTGAGCGCGAGCTTGGATCCGGTGCGTTCATATTCCGGGGTGGCGAGAAGTTCACGCAAGAAAACGATCTCCCGCTGTGAGTTTGGAAGCTCAATCCCAATCACATTGCGGCCCGGCACGACAGCCACACGGGCAGACACTGCACTCATAGACCGTGCAATATCATCGGCAAGGCCAATCACGCGGGATGATTTGATCCCGGCAGCCGGTTCCAGTTCATAGAGCGTCACGACAGGTCCGGGACGCACGCGAATAATTTCTCCGCGCACACCGAAATCATCCAGCACTCTCTCTAACATACGTGCGTTTTGTTCCAGGGCGTCATCGGTGATTTCATCTTGTGTGTTGATGGTTTTTGGTTTGGCCAGAAGACTCAGCGGCGGCAGTGTGTAGTCATCGAAGGGCTCAAGATTCAGCGTTGGTTGCGCCTCGCTGGATTCACGTTTGCCTTTCTTGACTTTCTTCGAGCGAATGATCTGCGCATTGCTGGCATGAGTGGCGTCTAAACGTTCCGCCGCATCGTGCTCTTCTGTGTTTCTGCGCAGGCGTTTCAAAGGACTTGATTTGGGCGCTTTGGCGGTATCTGTCAGATCGGACGACCGCACAACCGGATCAATGCGCTTTGCGTCGGGTTTTTTGCGTGTGAAGAAAGCCCATGTCCGTTGATAGAAGCTTGGTTGTGGCAAAGGCGTGCGTGTCCGCAAGCGCTGGTCTTCTTTGATGCGCGGCCCAATGAGTTTTTGAACAAACTCTTTGCTGACAAAATACCAGAGGCTGAGCGTATCCCAAACAGCGCCAAAATTGCGTGGCGCTAAACCGAGGCAATAGAAGAAACTGATCAGCGTAATGCTTGCCGTTACACCGAGTAAAATCATATCAGCGACGGGAATGGAAAAGAGGGTCAAGAGCCCTAAAAAGGCCGAAGCAAACGCAGATCCGATTAAGCCGCCAAGCCCGGTCCTTAAAGGCCAGGTTTCGGGTGTCGCAATGAGGCCAAACACCGACGCGCCAACCAAAATGCATATACCCCACGCGATTAGACGCCGCCATGTTTGCTGGCGTGTGGCAGGCCATGTGCCGTAAAGAATGAGGCTGAGGCCCCAGACGAGGAAGGGAAAGGCAATGAAATAAGCCCCCAAGCCAAAGCTCTGCATCAACAAATCCGCAGCATAAGCTCCCGGCCAACCCAGCCAGTTCGTCGGTAAGAGGGTGCTGGCGGTGTTCAGGCTTGGGTCATTCACATTGTAACTGGCCAATGCGCCAAGCAGAAAGATTCCGGTCAGGGTATAGACCGCGCCAAGGGCCTCATGCCATAGGCGGTTGATTGTGTCGCGGAAACTTTTTGGCAGCAGGTCCCAGAAAAATTTGGGATGCCAGATCGATGTGTCTTGAATGGCCATACAAACCCTTACCTTCCACCCCAGAAATGGGGCGGGTACTGGAAATAATGCGAGTCGCTAGCCCTATAATGACAGGTTTAGAAAAGGATTTGGTTAACGGAAATTAACGATTTCTCGGTTGTCGCAAGATCATGCACCAGGGCGATACGTATGAAATTTTCGCCGGGGTTTGTGGGCGCATTGATGTGTGCTGGCACGCCTGGTGCGCCGGGTTGCATATCGGTCGCCAGGTATTTCCCGGGGAGGACTTTGATCCCTGCCTCACGATATAACTTCACCGTTGCCTCTTCACTGGAAAGGCTGCTTGCACTGACATCTAACCAGAGAAAAAATCCAGCCGGAGGGCGGAAAAAGCCAGGCACATGGCCAAGGATACGGTCTGCCACGTCAAACTTTTGCCGGTA